>NZ_JBFODO010000021.1:0-139799 GCF_040908365.1 Aeromonas sp. R2-4 | reverse complement strand
TGTAGTGGTCAACTAAATCCGGACACTTGGTTAGGCCGATCCTCGGCTTTTGCTGGCGGTATCCCGTCATTGTATTGATGTGGACGTCGCCAGTTGTAGTGATCCATCAGGTAATAACTGATATCCCGCTTTGCTTCCCGCAGGCTCATATATCCCCTTGCCGGGAGCCACTCTGACTTCAGGCTTCTGAACAACCGTTCCATCGGGGCGTTATCCCAGCAGTTGCCACGCCGACTCATACTCTGGGTCATGCGATAGCGCCACAGTCGTTGCCGAAATGCCCGGCTGCCATATTGGCTGCCCTGGTCAGAGTGAAACAGCACGCCTGACGGACAACCCCGCTGCTGATACGCCATCTCAAGTGCTTTGATGGCCAGCTCGGCATCTGGTTTATCTGACATCGCCCACCCCACAACCCGCCGGGTATGCAGGTCAAGCACCGCTGCCAGGTAATGCCAACGACCACCTGCCCAGACGTAGGTGATATCGCCACACCACACCTGATTGGGTTGTTGGACATCAAATTCGCGGGCCAGCAGATTGGGAATGTCCGGTCGTTCAGACCGTGCCACCTTATAGCGGTGTGCGCCCGGCTGTTTGGATGCCAGGCCGGCTTCCTTCATCAGGTTACGTACTTTGAATCGACCAATCTGATACCCCAACTCTCGCATCATCGACATCAAGGCGCGGCTGCCAGCCGAATCCCTGCTCTCTTTGAACAAACGGCGCAACTCAGAGCGCTGTTGCATGCGCTCACGGTTAATCGTCCGCCTGCGAGCCAGATAATCGTAAAAACAGGAGGTGGGAACATCGAAGGCGCAGCAGACCAGAGTGATGGGGGCTTGCTCCCTTAATCGGTCTATCAGCGCGTACGTGTGAACTCGTCCGTCATCAAGAGAGCAGTAGCCTTTTTTAGAATGTCCTTCTCACGTTCGAGCCGGTTGATGCGGGCTTCCAGTTCCTGAATTTTTTGCTGCTCCAGAGTCAGTGCTTTGCTGATTGGGGTAGTGCCACTGCGTTCGGATTGCAGTTGCCGAACCCAGCGGCGAAGTATGGTTTCACCGATATCCAGTGAACGACTGGCTTCGGGGACAGAATATCCCTGGTCGAGCACCAGGGATGCGGCTTCGAGTTTGAATTCGGCAGTAAATGAGCGACGTAATCTTGTCATTGAACACCTCAGGTCATGGTGGCGACTGTACCACCTAAAATGGTGTCCGGGATGATTAGACCACTACAGATCAATTTGGGAAAATTGAAGGCAATCGAGAGCTTATCTAACCACGATTTGAGTGGTTGTGTTGATCAGCTCATCAAGTGAGCCGATTGGTCGAGGTGATCGGCTCATCAAATGAGCCGATTGGTCGGGGTGATCGGCTCACCAAATGAGCCTATTGTTGGTGCTTTATGGTCACGTATGAACTGTTAATCAACAGGGGATGCCATGCCTAATCCGGCCGACAAGATCGATAACTGCCTGCGCTCCCATAGGCGTAGTAATCACATCGGCCGGTTTTTCACCACCTAATCCCCACGCAGAGCGGGTGAGCCATCTCATCGTTTTAGCAGTATCTCCCCGGTGTAGGGATATGGCTGCGTCCACTGCTAAGGCTGCCCAGTAAACGCGATCTCCCTGAGCTGTCGATAAGCGATTGCCCCGTTTGATTTGGCGATTCAGTGTGTCTCGGCTAATGCCAATCATCTGGCAAATTGTTCGGGTATTAGACCCCAATAGCTTGCTCAGTTTGACGACGATCTCAGGAGATACACCAGACACTATGTGCTGATGGGCGGCTAGCCAGTTACGTGGTAGACCGAGCGACTCCAGAACAGATAGATTGCTGGTTGGGGGAGATTGCTCTACATGAGTCATTATGAGTCTGCGCCTCCGTCTGGGGGTTGTTGATGGCAGCCCAATGCGAATCATCACTCAGGAGTTCATTGGGTCATCATCTAGTTTGGGGCATTTCGCAAGTCGTTGGCTAAAAAATTGACATTATAATTTAATTCAATGTAATCAATGCGTTAAGTGCATTCATTCCAATTGGATTCGTCATCGCTCAACACAAGCGCGCACCGATTGGTTGATGGTCTCCATATGACAATTATCGTTCGCTCAATCTGTTCCCTGCCTGGCTACTATTAATCAACCTATTCGCGGCTCTACAAATATTCAATCCTCCAGAGCTGCCATGGCCTCTCGTGAGAATCAAAGGTTTGGCTTCAGGCCTAAATTGCATGAAAAGTGTGGTCGATTTGCGAAACGAGGCCGGTAATTAAACATAATGGGGTCACTTTGAATAAGTTTTTTCGGGGGATAGCTATCGAGCCTTCTTCACTGGACCCAATTGCATGATTTCGATTAAAAAAGTGTTCATTGGAATTGGTATACTGCATCACTTCAAAATCGGGAGTGATGCATGAATTTCACCTTGTTGTTCGATTGGCTCAAGCTTCTTGAGCCGACTTCTGCCCCTACTTTCGTGGTCTGCCTGGTCGGGCTGCTGTTAGTGCTTTTTGGCTTGTTCTATCTTTGGCCATCTCTGTTTGTGGCGAACAATCTGAAGCAGGCAAGCAAAGGATTAGAACCACTGCGTGACCTGCCTGCTTTTGAGAAGTTGGAGCAGGCAACAGCAATGTTTGCATCGCCAAAATTTATAGCTATGAAGCATGCGTGGAAAGAATATGAAGACACTTTGCATAAGCAGAGTGAACTGGCCGAGGGAGAGAGTCGCTTGATAGCTGTTCGCGCGACAACCCTGTCAGCGACCTTCTTCTCAGTGCCAAGTATGGTGGAAATGCCGCTTCGCACTGAGGTTTTCAAGCATCTACCAGGCGTACTTACTGGTATCGGTATTGTCGGCACCTTTTTAGGACTGATGTTGGGATTGTCGCATTTTGATGTATCAGATCCCGCGAAAGTGACCGAAAGTGTTTCTCGCCTGCTCAGTGATGTACTTTACGCTTTTGTTGGGTCTTCATTTGCAATTTTGGCCTCTATTTTAGTTACTGGGTTTGAGAAGGCTCGATGGGGACGTTGCCTTGTATTGCTGGAAAAGCTGACCGAGTCCATTGATGAACTCTTCAAGGGGGGGGTGGGTGAGGAATATTTAGCCGACCTGGTTAAGGCCAGCAATGAAAGTGCAGTGAATGCCCGGCAACTGAAAGACAGCTTGGTGAATGACCTACGCACCATGTTGCAAAACCTGGTTGATACCCAGGTACAGGAAAACTTCAAATTAGCCAACACTCTCTCAACCTCTTATCAAGAAGTCGGTGCGTCTTTAGCTAACCAAATTGGGCGTTCTATCGAAGATAGTCTTAAAGACCCGTTGGAAAAAATTGCTGGATCTGTGAAGCAGGCAAGTGGCGATCAGTCGGGCCAGGTACAGCATCTATTGACTGATGTACTGAGTGCTTTCATGAGCAAACTAGATGCATCTTTCGGCCAACAGTTCAGCGGTTTGCATGAGATGCTCGGTCAGTCCGTAACAGCAATGCAGTCCATGCAGCAAGGCTTTATGGCATTGGTTGACGATATGCGACGAGCTGGAGAATCCTCTTCTCAGCAAAGTTCCTCCATGATCGCGCAACTTCTTGCTGATATGCAGGCTGGCCAAGCAAGTATGCAGACGGGCATGAATGAAATGCTGTCACAGATGCAGACTACGGTAGAACGAATGGGAAGTTCGGGCGAAGATGCCAGTGAGCGTATAGCTCACCAACTTGAGAAATTGTTTGCTGAGAGTGAGGTTCGTCAGCAACAGATGGCCGAAAGTCTGACCAGCTTTATAGAGCAGGTCCAGCAAAGTGTTGGTCAGGGACAGGAAGAGATCATGAGCAACATGTCCACCAACTTGACTCTCTTGAGCTCCCAACTCAACCAGATGTTCCAGACCTTTTCCTCTAACCAAGAGGGAATGGATGCTGCTCATCGTCAGGCACAGGCCGATATCAGGAACACAACGGAGACTGTTATTGGTGGGTTGGATAAGCAGCTTAAAGAGACGCTGCAATTGGTCGAGCAGCAGAGAGAAGTGGCACAGCGGGCTAGCGATAGCCAGCAACAAGCAATGGTTGAGAATCTGGATCATTTTATTGCTCAGATTCAGCACCGAGTAGGTCAGGGGCAAGAAGAGGTTATGGCGAGCATGTCGAGCTCACTAACTCATTTGGGCTCCAAGCTTGAGCAAATGTTCGAGACGTTTGCGACCAATCGAGAGGGCATGGATACAGCGCATAGCCAAGCATTAACTAACGTTCGTACTATGACTGAGAACATTGTTGATGGTCTGCAACAACAGATTCGAGGTTTGATGGCGCTGGTAGAACAGCAGCGCGAAGAAGCGCAGCAAGTTATTGAGGTTCTTGGTCAGCAAACAAGGGAGCACTTGCAGCAGATGGCACAAGGGGCGGACAAAATGCGCCTCGCTGCGGATCGGTTCGACACGGCAGGCAATAGTGTGGCTCAGGTTGGTGAAACTACTGCCAAAGTGATGGAGTCGGTACAGCAAGTTGGTGGAGACCTGGCAGGCGCTTCTCGTGAGCTCACAACTATCATCGCAGAATACCGCGCTCATCGAGAGTCTGCCGTCAAAATTCTGGGTACTATCGAGTCTGTTGTCGCTGGAGCGCAGAGCGAACAGAGCCAGCGAGTGCAACTTATTAGCGATCTTAAACAACACGGTGAGCGAATGCGTGATCTGAACCGTGAGGCTACAGAATACCTCGACCAGATCGGCAACGCGATGGCAAAGGGGTTCAACGAGTTTGCCGATGGGCTGAATCGAAATCTGGTTAAGACCATGGGGAGTTTGGATAGCGAGTTGGATAAGGCAGTGAAAGGCCTTGCTGGTGGTATTGATGAAATGAAGGAAGGGATTGAGGATCTTTCTGAGTTGTTTGAGTCGGTCAAGGTACGACGCTAAGGGGCTAACTTATGTTCGGGATGAAAGGGGCCTCAACCTCACGTCGCTATGATGAGGCGGAAAAGCCATTTTGGATATCTTATGCCGATCTGATGACCGCCATGATGGTGTTGTTCCTAGTGGTTATGGTTGCCTCACTTGCATCTGTGACCCAGCGAATTCGGGAAGTAGAGGCTGGGGAAAAGCAAAGAGGACAGGATATTACCCGTATCTGTCAAAGCCTGGAGATTCAGGCGCGAAAGAAGAGCAATATCATCAAGGTAGACTGTCGCGACAACCGAATTAGCTTTGGGGAGGCTGGTCGCTTTGGCCACAACCAATATTTTCTCGACCCACAGGGTCAGCAGGCATTGCAGGATGTGGTGCCATTGATCTTGGATGTTGCCGATAGCCCGGAAGGGCAACGTTGGATGAAGCAAGTGGTGGTCGAAGGTTTTACTGATACGGATGGTTCTTACCTCTATAACCTCCATCTGTCCCTACAGCGTTCCGAGTGGGTAATGTGTTCTCTGCTTGATGGGCGGAGTCAGTTGCAGCAGTCCCTATCAGCCGAGCACCAACAGCAGATCCGCAGCTTGTTTTTAGCTGGAGGCGTTTCTTTTAACAATGCAAAGGACAGCAAAGAGGCAAGTCGTCGAGTAGAGTTGCGCATGCAATTTTATGGACTCAAGGAAGACAAGCAGCAGGCAGTGGAGAGCGCACCTCATTTTTCTGGTTTGATGACTGCTGAACGCTGTCAATTGGAGATGCGTTGATGGTGGATGCAATTTCCCGTTTTACCGCGACCTTGGAGTCCAGTGTAGAACGGGTCAAGGAACACTATCTGGAGCGACCTCTACATTCTTTTGCTGCTTTGAAGCAAGCTAGTGCTGAGGTTGAGGCAAGCTTTGACCAAGCGGATGCTGCACCAGAACCACCGAAGGAGAAGCGTCATGCCGCTTTGGCGGCTTTCCTGCGCAATGAACCACTCACTCGACGACAGTGGCGGCTGGTATATGCAGGACTTGTTGACTCTGTTGAGGCAGGTAAACAACTACTAGATGATGAAAGAGTCTTTCCACGAGTGGGTAGGCATGTTCGTGCTCACATCGATAACAGTGGGTTAGCTCGTCGAGATTGGTTGGCACTTTGTTTTAGCTATTTTGGCTATCAGGCAATCGATCCAGAAAAGAGTCAAAACTGGCAACAGTTGCGCACCTATATCCGGGATGGTTACCGAGTTTTACGGAATCCGGCGAAGCTGAAAGCTTGGATGCGGATAGTTGATGAGCACCAAGATCTTTTTCAGAGTGAGGCTGGCTTGCAGTTAGGGCAGCAGATATTTGAGGGGACTGTAACAGACCTTACTCAGCTTCAGACTCTTGCCCAGATCCCGGCAGAAAGTTGGCTCTGGCATCAAGTTATCGCGGTCGTGCAGAAGAAAATTACCGAACTTGATGAGACGAGATTTTTAGCCCGGTTACCGGAGTTGCTGACGCTTATGGGGGTTAACAATAGACGACATGCTGACGAGATCTTAGCCGCTTGTCTTACTCGGTATCGTGATTGTCACTGTCATGCTCAGCCACAACCCCATTTGATGCAAGATGGTCTGGAGATCTGGGGAAATCCCCAGTTGAAGTCAGAGCAGAATCGTTGGCGCCACCATGTAGGCAAACCAGTGTGCGACATGGTGGGTGCTTGGCTTGCCAAGCAGGATTTACAACATTTCTTTAGTTTACTTAAAGGCGAAGGTGAGGTTGATCAGGCTCGCCTCTTCTATTGGCTGCGTTTTGCTGATCAAATGAGCTACACCCGTATCGTAATGGGACAAGATGCTAGAGAGAATAAAAATGAGGATTTTGTCCAGTTTCGCAAAGAAAATATGGGACGTTTTGGGAGCCTAATGAAAGAGGCTGGAACAAAGCCAGCGGATAATGCGGTCATTATGCAGATTGGTGACTACATCTTTGTCGAGTTTTCGCACACAGGAAATGCTTGTTATGTATACCGAGCTGATTCCTGTGGATTTAATCCTGATGCAAGCACACTGTACTTAACTCGTGATTTGAAACAAAAAAAACTTGCGAAGGGGCGCTGGATACATGTCCCCAAACCATTGAAGCCCAATGCGATGGACGGGTGGCAGCAAAAATATGATGATGAGTTACGGTTGCTTGGCATTGTTCCAACCTCACAGGGCGCCAGTCAGTCGTGGAGTCAAGTTGTCAAGCCAACAGCTCAATCCAATCAAACATCCTCTACCAAATCAGAACCTAAGCGCCAACCTGACAATGCACCTGAATGGCAGACGGCAGTCACTCACTCAGCGCATTCAGAAAGCAAAGGAAAAAGGGATTTTACTCTGTTGCTCGAGCTGCTTGGCGATAACTTGCTGCACTATGTGGATAACCGCAGCAAGTATGGGACTTTTCATATAGAGCTTAGGGAACGGCATGAACGGAATGAACAGTTATTAAAAAACTGTAACTTCATCGCTGACAAAATCAAACCTCTCATGTTCAGTACCGTTGTTCAGGACAATGAAAGCACTATTACTCCCCAACCGGTAGTGTCGATAAAAAATGATTTCTCTCTACTGCTAGAACAGTTAGGCGGAAACCTGCGGCGCTATACCGATCATCGCGCTAAGGGTGGAGCCTTCCACATTGTTCTCAATAAGCACCTTAGCGAACATGCATTGTTGTTAAGGAAGCATGGTTTTGTGAATAAAACGGGCATGTTGCTCGAATATTGGAAAAAGTGATGCTTGGACGTTGGTTTAGCAAATTGGGGAAAAATAAGCATGACCCGGTTGATCTCAGCCCATGTTGGCAGGCGGATCAGAGAGGGCTCGTGTTTGCCGAAAGTATACAGGACGAACCTGCGCGATGGGCCTTGGTTGCCTATTTGGAACAGCTTGCTGAGGAGGATTACGCCGCAGAGCTTAGCGACCGCTGGCTCCTAACTTGGCGTAACTTGTATCGATTACTAGCGGATCCCGAGCATGAAAGCAGTCTGGCGTTGTTATCTTTGCCTCACTTTGCTGATGTACGCCCCAAATTGGAATGTATTGGTAGCCTGCTTGATGCTCATTTTACCGTTGCGATTACTCACTGGTGTGATGGCGTAACAGGAGAACATGTTGAGTTAAAACGCCAAGGGGCGTTAGTAACAACGGCAAAAGGACAGGGTTTGCTGAGCGAGGCTAGCTGGCAGCTCTGTGAAGCGTTGCGTGATCTTGTTCGTTGTCAGAAGGATCAACCAGGTGAGGCGACCAACTATGAGGGATGGGCCGTTATTCGCAGCGCAGCTAAGGCAGCTAATGCTGACATGGATGGTTTTCTTGCCAAGACCGTGGTTGTCAAACCTCAGCGACTAGCCTTGCGACCACGGAAGGCTGAGATCGATTCCTGTCCCGTCATTGAGGTTAGCGTTGATTTTCCTGAACAACCGGCAGGGTTCCTTTCCTCATTTGATGCCACGCAACGGGTGCAGGATAGATACCGTATAACGCAGCCAGATGGCACTATTGCTCATGTGGTGATAGAGCCTGAAATTAAACATGTGCTCGAAGCCATCAAGGCGATCCCTGGCAGAAGAGTTGCTGGGGATTCGGCTTTGTCTTTGTTACGTAACCCCTATGCCCTGCTAGGAGAAAAGACCAGCGTAGTACTCGATCCAGATCAGCACGAGCAATCGCTTGTCGATGCGGGGATTTATTTTCATCACTTTCGTCTGGAGCCGCAATTCGAGGTCGAGAGTGGGAAAATCACCATCGTATTGCTGCACCTTTCCCCAATAAGCCGAAAGCCACTCCCAGATGTAATCCTTTGTTTCAATTCACCAGGAGTATTTGCTCCTTTTGTACAAGAGCTTCGCCTTAAGATGGCTGCTGGTATGAGTGCAGGTTTCTGGCAGGGTTTTGAGCTTGAGCTCGGCGACTTTGACGAACAGCAGTTGTTCGACATCGAAAAGTTGCTAGATCGCTGGCAAAGAGAGGTGGCCGGAGAGTTGTTCGATTCTTTGTTTGAGCTTTCTCGCTATGGGGATCGCATCATCGGTCTGGGCGAAGTCGTTCCTGTTTCATCGCCCTTTCTGGCTAGAACCACGGGGCAGGATTGGCTATCGAGCGCGAGCGAGTCGCATGAAATAGAGGAATCCTTGGGAGATGCTATCGCACAGATCAATTTTGATGATTCAGCTCTGCTAGATGAGTTGTCAAAGAGGATTGATGCTGCGCTTGCAAACGACATTGGACATCTTTGTTTGCCCGGTTCTGAGCAACCAGTCCCGTTGCGCTTGGCTGAGCAGTTACAAAAGGAATGGCAAAAGCGCCTTCAAAGCGAAGATACAACAGTTCAAAAATCCATGAGGAAAAATGGCATTGGCTTGTTGATGGAAGAAAACATCGATGAGGTGGGTTATGCCAAGTGGCGACAAGATGTGATTGAACAGGCGCATCTTTCTTCCCCTTCCTTACCGGAGAGACTTAAGCCAGAAATTTCGCTGCGTGAGCACCAATTGCACGGTGTGGCATGGTTACAGCATCTGTTCGAACTGTCGCCAGAACATGTATCTGGTTGCCTCTTAGCCGATGACATGGGCTTAGGTAAAACGATCCAATTGCTGACCTTTGTGGTTGATTATCTGGAACGTCAACCTAGTGGCGATCCTGTTCTTATCGTTGCCCCGGTTTCGTTATTGGATAACTGGGAAGCAGAATTGCGAAAGTTCTTCTATGCCGATGACATTGTCGTCATGCGACTCTACGGTGACGCTCTATCAGAGGCAAAGTTTCGTAGCTATGAAATCCCAGAATCATTGCGTCAGCAGGGTGTAACAAATTTGCTGCGTCCCGGTTGGTTGAAGGAGGCTCGTATCGTGTTAACAACATACGAGACGATGCGTTCCCAAGAGATCTCCTTGGGTCGTCAGTCATGGGCCATGGTGATCTGTGATGAAGCCCAAAAAATCAAAAATCCGGCAGCTATGGTGACTAGGGCTATAAAAGCCATGAAGTCTAGGTTTCGTATCGCTTGTACTGGGACTCCAGTAGAAAACACCCTGATCGATCTTTGGAGCCTGTTTGATTTTGTCCAGCCTGGTTTGCTCGGGGCCTTGAACCAATTTGGTCGTGAATACCAAAAACCAATTGAAGAGGGAGAGTGCAAGGATCTAGCTGCTCTGGCTCGATTACGCTCCTTGATTGAACCTCAAACCTTACGGCGAACCAAGCAGGACGTTGCTAAGGATTTGCCTTCCAAGATAGAAGATCGCACTTGCCGCAATCTGACCATGGTTAGTCGGCAGCGTTCTCTCTATAACCAGCAGATTGGTGAATATCGACAGCGACAATTGGTGCAGGAGGCCGCAGGGAGTAAAGAGAGTTTCATCCTTCCTGTGTTGCATAAACTCAAGCTGGTCTGTGCTCACCCCTATTGTGTGGAGCCTGACCTTTGGTTACGTGAACATTCCCCTAAGATGAGGTGGCTTTTAGAACAACTGGATAACATCCGTCGCAGCGGGGATAAGGTTATCATCTTCACCGAACTACGGGATGTTCAGCGTGAAGTACAGCACGCGGTTAAGGTCCGTTTCGATATATCCCCAACAATCATTAATGGGGACACCAGTACAAGTAGCGATAGCCTGAATAGTCGCCAACGTCTGATTGATCGTTTCCAGGCTGTGACCGGTTTCAATGTAATTATTCTTTCCACCGTGGCGGTGGGGTTTGGTGTCAATGTGCAGGGAGCAAACCATGTGATCCATTTCACCCGATGCTGGAATCCGGCCAAAGAAGATCAGGCGACCGATCGAGCATACCGTATCGGCCAGACCAAGGATGTATTTGTCTATTATCCAACCATACGTGATGCTGAAATTCAGACCTTTGAGGCAACGCTCGATGATTTGCTGGATCAGCGGAGATTGTTAGCGAGTGATATGTTGCAGGGGAAAAAGGATTTACAACTATCGGATTTTGATGGTGTGCTTAACAAATGATGTCATTGCCACACTTTTCAACACTAGCATGTAGCCTTTCTCCTAACGCGCACAAATGACAAGCGTCTGCTCACTAATCCTCATAAGAGGTAATTAGCTGTTTTGTAATTTAGTTACATAGTCACTGTCACGGCAAACAGAACTTGGTTTCCAACTTCAATGTCCTGCTTGTTGGTTGAGCTGGCGGAGGATTGCTATTGAGTTTCCAACTTAAATGTCACTTGTGGGGTCGCTAAGTTACTGAATCGATTGATCAGCTAGTTTCCAACTTAAATGGTCATGATCATTTAGGAGCTACATTTAAGCCTTATAAACAACAGGGCCACCCAGACGGGTGGCCCTTCGTTTACATGGACTTTATCTGCATGCTGCTATCCGAACGTCCGGCTTAAGTCCTTGAGCTGGCTCGCTTTGCTCTGCAAGTTGGCACTGGTTTCACTCACTTGATCGATTTTGAGACTGTTATCGTGAGAGAGCGAGGATATCTGGTTGATATTGCGACTGATCTCCTCGATGACCGCTTGTTGCTCGGTGGCCGCGGCGGTGATCTGGTTGGAAAAATCAGAGACCTTGTCTATCTCGACCACAACCTGATTCAGGTTGCCGGTACTTGCCCGGGTAGTGGCGAGGCAGGCGTTGGTTCTGGTCACATTGAGATGCATCATCTCTTTCCATCCCCCCAGGGTTTGCTGGATATGGCCAATGCTGTTCTGGATCTGCTCTGTCGCCTTGTGGGTTCTGGTCGACAGGCTGCGAACCTCGTCCGCCACCACTGCAAAGCCGCGCCCCTGATCGCCTGCCCGTGCGGCTTCGATGGAGGCATTAAGCGCCAGCAGGTTGGTTTGATCTGCAATGCCGCGAATTTCGCTCATGATGGTGCCGATCCGCTCGGATTCGCTCGCCAGCTCAACGGCTGACTGGAAGGCCTGCTCCGCCTGGGTGGCCAGCGCCGACATCTCTGCTCCTGCTTCCGAAAGCTGGGTGCTGGTGGTGATGCAGTGGCTGCGGGCCTCTTCAATCTGGCTGTTGCTGTCTTGAATATTGCGGTTGATCTCCTCGGCGGCCGAAGCCATCTGGGTGACAGCGGTGGCAATCTGCTGGATCTGCGTGTCTTGCGAAGAGATATCCTGGCTGGCCAGCGAGGCGGAGCCGCGCAGGTCATTGGCCATGGCATTGAGCGACGCGGTGGTGTCATCCACCCGGCCGAGTACGGTACGGATCTTCGCTTGCCCGAGCTTGATATGGAAATCGGCAATGCTGTGAGGGGCATCCCCCGAGAAGATAAGGCGGCTGATGCTGTCGTAATCCTGTTCGAGTTGCTGCAAGAATCGCGGTGTGAGGAAGAGAGGGTGGCGATTGAACCAGATGGCTGCCAAGAGGGGAATGATGACCCAGAGCGCCTGCAGCGGTGAGAGCAGCCAGACCGCGCTGATCACGCTGACGAGCAGCAGGGGGATGGTCATCATGGCCGGTGTGAGTTGACGCAGGCCCATGTGAATGGCAGAGCCGGTTTCACGGGCTTTAAGGGTTTTGTACATCTTGCTGGCACGCGCTTTGTGCTCTGCGGCGGGACGGCAGCGGACGGATTGGTAACCCACCATCTTGCCATCTTCATAAATCGGGGTGACATAGGCATCAACCCAATAATAGCGACCATCTTTGCAGCGGTTTTTTACCATGCCTCGCCATGGTTTGCCTGCCTGCAGGTGGGCCCAGAGATCGGCAAACGCTGCCTTGGGCATGTCGGGGTGGCGCACCAGATTGTGATGCTGCCCCAACATCTCTTCCAAGCGATAGCCTGCCACCTGACAAAACGCCGGATTGGCGTAGGTGATGTCCCCTTTGAGGTCGGTCGTCGATACCAACTGGATATCGTCGGCAAATTCAACCTCGGTATCTGTGGTGTGAAGCGAGCTGGTTACCATGATCAGGCTCCGGTTTCGGCGTAACGGAATACTTCGTCTGAGTATGGCAGAGGATGTTCATTTATTGTGTTGTTGCACATTAACTCTTGTGCTACTGCGTGGGGACGGGATGGGTCTCACATTTTTACAGCACGGTTTGGCGAGGGGAGGCAAGCCAAGTAACATGGGGTGACTTATGGCTGTGCAGCGAGACAGATAACGCAATGAAGTTGGATGCGATTTTATGGGATTATGATGGCACCTTGGTCAATTCGGTGCCGAAGAATATCGATATCACCAAGCAGATCCTGGCTGAGGTCGCCCCCCATCTGACCGGAGAGCATCTGCCGCGCTATCTGCGCAGCGAAGCGGAGTATCACCATGCCAATCACGCCGCCAAGAACTGGCAGGCGCTCTATATGGATTACTACGGTTTGTCGCGGGACGAGATGGTGCTGGCTGGCAGTCTGTGGGCCAAGCATCAGGAGATGAACCGGACCGAGGTGAGTTTTTGTGCGGGGCTGGAGGCGGTGATTGACCATTTCTCTGCCATTCCCCACGGAATTTGTTCGCAGAACTCCCAAAAGAACATTCGCCGGGTACTGGAGCAGCATGGCGTGAACAGCCTGTTCAAGGCTGTGGTCGGCTATGATGACGTGCCCGGACAGCAGCAAAAACCCAATCCTTACGGTGGCCTCAAATGTCTGGAGTCTATCTTCGGCCCAGCCAGGTGCCAGTCGCTGATCTATATCGGTGACCATGAAGCAGATGTGCAGTTTGCCCGTCATTTGCAAGCGGCGCTTGGCGAGCAGAGCCGTGTGATCTCGGTGGCTGTCGCCTATAGCCGCGCGACCCCGGAGCGCTGGGAACACCAACCCGACCATATCGCCCGTGACGTCGAGGATCTGCTCCCCATCGTCGGGCAATATCTGTAACGCCGGTTGCAGATTGCCGTACGGAATAGACAAACGCCGATCAGTTGATCGGCGTTTGTCTATGGGAAGCCTGATGGTTTCACACTCAGCTGGCTTAACACCCTGTCTGTTTAATGATGGGCGACTTAAAACAGCAGTTGCGTCAGGTAGCCCATCAGGATCGCCATGCCAAGGATCACGGTAAGGAAGGCCGCAATCATCGGGGTTCTGAACATGGATTTGAGCAGGATCACCTCGGTCAGGCTGGCGCCGGCACTGCCGATGATCAGCGCCATGACGGCGCCCATCCCCATCCCTTTGCCCAGCAGCACCGATGCCAGCGGGATTACGGCCTCGGCACGGATGTAGAGCGGGATCCCGACGATGGCGCTGAAGGGAATGGCCAGCGGGTTGTCGGCGCCGGCATGGGCGGCGATCCACTCGGCCGGAATAAAACCGTAAATAAACGAGCCGATGAGCACCCCCAGCAGCAGGAAGGGCAATACCGCTTTGAACTGCTGCCAGGTATCGATGCGAGCTTTGACCCAGGCGGTGGGGAGCAGTGGTGCTCTGGTCAGGGCTGCCGTGCCATCGCCGCAGCAGGAGAGGGTGGCCTGTTCTGCCATCTCTGGTTGAGGTGCCGGGCTGCATGCTGCCCCGTTGAGGGGTTTGATTGCACGAATGGTGCTGCGTTGGTTGTCACTGCAATGTGCTTGAGTGGTGGCGCGGGTCGCCGGGCCACAGCCGCTACCGCAAGAGGGGGTGGCCTCTTTGGGGTCGATGACATGGCGCTCGAACCCGAGCCTGTCGAGCTGCATGCTCGCCATGATGGAGACGCTGGCAGCGATCACGGCGTAGAGCAGGGTCACTTTCCAGCCGAAGGTGGCCCACATCAAGCCGACGATGATGGGGTTCAGCAGTGGCGAAATAAACAGGAAGGTGAGGGTGGGGCCAAAGCCAGCCTTGGCCGAGAGCAGCCCTCTTAGCATGGGGATGGTGGAGCAGCTGCAAAAGGGGGTGACGGCACCGAGCAGGGCCGAGAGCAGATAGCCCTTGCCATGTCTCGCCCCCAGCATCCGCTGGATCTTCTCGTCGGGGATCTTCTGACGGATCAGGCTGACCCCGGCGCTAATGACCAGAAACAGCACCGACAGCTCGACAGCCAGAAACAGGAACATCTGGGCTGCATCGGTCAGCATGGTTAACCACTCATTCATTGTCGTATCCTCACTTGGTTTCTATATTTCCAAAATAATCGAAATGAATGGTCGGTCAAGATATTTCTGGTATTATCGAAATATCAAATTTGTGGAGGGCGCAGAGATGCAACTGGAAGAGGTCGCCAAGGCATTGAAAGAGCTGGGTCATCCGACCCGGCTGTTTATCTTCAAGCATCTGGTCAAGGCGGGAGAGCAGGGGCTGCCGGTGGGTGAGCTGCAAAAGCAGCTGGTGATCCCCGCTTCCACCCTCAGCCACCATATCGCGGCGCTGGTCTCGGTGGGGCTGGTGAAGCAAAACCGGGAGAGTCGCACCCTGCTTTGCGTCTCTCAATACGCGGTGTTGGAGGAGATCATCGCTTTTTTCCGCGATGAGTGTTGCGTCAACAGCCCGGAGCATCGGCAAGATCAAAGGCAAGAGCTGCCTTCCTGAGGGCTATGGCTGCTAGTAGTGCGGTCAGTTGCGCTGCGCGCAATAAAAAAACGCCGATCATGTGATCGGCGTTTTGCATTGATGTCGCTAGATTCGGGCATTAACCCAGATTGGCTGCGACCTTGCTTTGGGCTTGTCCTTTGCGCTTGATGACAAAGCCAATGCCCAACACCACCAGCCAGGCGGGGATCAGTTCGACCGAGATGCGGAAATCCGGGGTCATATACATGATCACCAGGATACCAGCCATGAACGCGAGGCAGAGGTAGTTGCCGAAGGGATACCAGAACGCCTTGAACTTGGGCTGGACGCCTTCTGCGACCTTGGCCTTGCGGAACTTGAGGTGCGCGAGGCTGATCATCGCCCAGTTGATCACCAGTGCGGAGACCACCAGCGCCATCAGTAGACCGAACGCCTTGCCCGGCATCAGGTAGTTGATCAGCACGCAGAGCAGGGTGGCGATGGCCGAGACCGAGAGGGCAACCAGCGGCACGCCGCTCTTGTTGGTCTTGAGCAGGGCTTTCGGGCCGTTGCCCTGTTTGGCCAGACCGAACAGCATCCGGCTGTTGCAGTAGACGCAGCTGTTGTAGACCGACAGTGCCGCCGTCAGCACCACGATGTTGAGCACGGTGGCGACCAGATTGCTGTCCAGAGCGTGGAAAATCATCACGAACGGGCTGCCGCCTTCCACCACTTTACCCCAGGGGTAGAGGGACATCAGGATAGCCAGAGCGCCGATGTAGAAGATGAGGATGCGGTAGATCACCTGATTGGTGGCCTTGGGAATGCTCTTCTCGGGATTGTCCGCTTCGGCGGCGGTAATACCGACCAGCTCCAGACCGCCGAAGGAGAACATGATCACCGCCATCGCCATCACCAGACCGCTGATGCCGTTGGGGAAGAAGCCCCCTTGTGCCCACAGGTTGGTGACGCTTGCCTCGGGTCCGCCGGCACCGGAGATGAGCAGATAGCCGCCAAAGCCAATCATGCCGATGATGGCGACCACCTTGATGATGGCGAACCAGAACTCCATTTCGCCAAACGCTTTGACGTTGGAGAGGTTGATGGCGTTGATCAGCACGAAGAAGAAGGCTGCCGACATCCAGGTCGGGATCTCGGGCCACCAGTACTGGACATAGATGCCCACCGCGGTCAGCTCGGCCATGCTCACCAGCACGTAGAGCACCCAGTAGTTCCAGCCGGACGCAAAACCGGCAAACTCACCCCAGTATTTGTAGGCAAAGTGGCTGAATGAACCGGCTACCGGCTCTTCCACCACCATTTCACCGAGCTGGCGCATGATCAGGAAGGCGATAAAGCCGCCGATGGCATAACCCAGCAGGACTGAGGGGCCTGCCATCTTGATGGTTTGGGCAATGCCCAGAAAGAGGCCGGTGCCGATGGCGCCGCCCAAAGCAATCAACTGAATGTGGCGGTTTTTAAGGCCGCGCTTCAGCTCCTCACCGTCTTGTTTCAAATCCATGGGTCTGTCCTTACGTCTCTGTTGTCTCTGGTCGGTGTTGGGCTCATCCTGAGCAGGCCGCATTGCGTAGCCAAAACCTGACGAAATCTGTATTTATTTCGTTACGCCATGCCGTTTTCAATTTTTAATGTTGGCTGGCAACCGAAGCAGAATAGTGATAATCCGCCATGAATGCACCTATTTTCCATCTCTAATGGCCGTATTTTGTACCAAAGGCAGCTTTTTCATGATTTGAAGAGGCTTCTTGGTAGTTTTTGGTTGATGTTTGTGCAATCGAATTCTGTTTTGTTGACATTTTGTCTTGTTGGTGTGCTTTTGTGGTGCCAAGCCACAAATGGATGCAAATGATGCCAAACAAGCAAGAGTACAGGGAAGAGTGCAGGGAGTTGGAGTACAGAGAGCGCGAAAGCGTGCTGCAACAAGGGGTTGCCCGGGGTGTGCTGGTGGCGCTCTGGTTAGGGATTGCTGCCAGTCCGCTGTTGTTGCTGGTGGCCGCGATTATGTTGCTGGGTTGGCTGTTACTCGGTGATCAGGGATTGCTGCACTACTGGCAGCCGCTGTTGCTGATTGGTGGGGTAACGGGGGCGCTCGTTGGCGGCTGGCTGGCGGAGCGGGTTCGCCTGCGCCACGGTTTGCTGGCCTTCTATGCCCGGTTGATGAACAACCCTGAGCTCAATCGTTAGTGAACGCTGGCTGTTTGCCGAGCGCAGCAGAACGGAATCGAATAGCGGCTAACTGGCAGCAGGTGACAAGGGCACAACGCCAAGGTCGACAAGAAGAGGGATAAGCATTTGTGGTGCTTATCCCTTTTTTATCCACGCTTTTCACTGTCATCTATGTGAATTGCAGTTCGCCACAGCTGACTTTCGCCGCGACACTGTAATTTTTATCTTTTGTTGATGCCGATAGCTGTCAAGCTGGCTTAACAGAGCTGGCGGCGCAGACCGGTCGCCTCGAGGACCTTGGCGCTGATCTCCTCCACCGAGTGGGAGCTGGTATCGAGGAAGCGGATCGCCTCCTGGCGAAACAGTCGCTCCACGCAGGCCAGCTCCTGCTCGCATTGTTCGATGGAGGAGTAGCGGCTGTTGGCACGGCGCTGGTTACGGATCTCATGCAGCCGCTGCGGCGCTATGGTGAGGCCAAACAGCTTGTGACGGTTGGCCTTGAGGGGGGCGGGCAGCTCCAGCATCCCCATGTCCTGCTCGATAAAGGGGTAGTTGGCGGCGCGAATGCCGAACTGCAGCGCCAGATAAAGGCTGGTGGGGGTCTTGCCGCAGCGGGAGACCCCGATCAGGATGATGTCCGCCTCATCGTACTCCCTGGTGGTGATGCCATCGTCGTTGGCCAGTGCGAAGTTGACCGCCTCGATGCGATCGTCATAGAGCTTGCGGTTCTCCATGCCGTGGGTGCGGTGGAGGCGGGGCTCGGCTTTTACCCCCAGCTCCTGCTCCAGCGGGCTGACGAAGGTGTTGAGAAAGTCGTGGCCGCACGCCTCCGATTTCAGTACCTCTTCCCGTACCAGCGGGTCGACGATGGTGTGAAACAGGATGGGGCGTACCCCGGTCTGACGGAACTGCTCGTCGATCCGCATTCGTACCTGACGGGCTTTCTCCAGTGTCTCCACAAAGGGGATAGTGATCTGCTCGAAGGCCAGCGGAAACTGGCTCAGTACCGCGTGGCCGAACACTTCGGCGGTGATGGCGGTGCCGTCTGAAACATAAAATACGGTGTGCACGTAGGGCTCCTGTGATACCGCGGGTGGGGTCGCATGGGGTAAGGGGTGAGAAGTATCTCCCGAAACCATACCAGTTTTGTCAACCGGTCTGCTGTGCCCAAGTTGTGAAGTGGCTTGCAAACCTGAATCGTTATCTTTTTGTGTCGCCATTGTAGAATGTTCCGGTCATTCGACCATCCCCACCTCTTGCTCGGGGATTTTTTTGAAAACCAGTAGAAAACGTTTTCATTGTCGTTGGCAACAAAAGAAACAGACAATAACGCACCTGACTTACCCATAACCTCATCGATTAAATCGGGCGCACGAGGTGCTATGGCATCGGTGCCCACCAACCTGGAGACATCCAAGTGCAACAGTACGTGCTCTGGTACGAACAACTCCGAATGCAGGACGTAGAACGAGTTGGCGGCAAGAACGCATCCCTTGGCGAGATGATCAGCAACCTCTCTGGCGCCGGCGTATCCGTGCCGGGGGGCTTTGCCACCACCGCCTTTGCGTTTAACGAGTTTCTGGAGTCAAGCGGCCTAAACGGCAAGATCCACCATCTGCTCGACAATCTCGACGTGGACGATATCGCCGCCCTCAACCGGGCCGGTCAGCAGATCCGCGACTGGGTGATCGAAGCCCCGTTCCAGCCCGAGCTGGAGCAGGCTATCCGGGTTGCCTATGAAAAGTTGAGTGCCGGTGTCGAGGCCTCGTTTGCGGTGCGCTCCTCCGCCACCGCCGAGGATATGCCGGACGCCTCCTTTGCCGGTCAGCAGGAGACCTTCCTCAACGTACGTGGCATCGATGCCGTCATGACGGCGGTCAAGCATGTGTTTGCTTCCCTGTTCAACGATCGCGCCATCTCCTATCGGGTGCATCAGGGCTACGACCACAAGGGTGTTGCCCTCTCGGCCGGGGTACAGCGGATGGTGCGTTCCGATCTCGCCGCCTCCGGCGTCATGTTTACCCTGGATACCGAGTCCGGTTTCAACGACGTGGTCTTTATCACCGGCGCCCATGGTCTTGGTGAGATGGTGGTGCAGGGCGCGGTCAACCCGGATGAATTCTATGTGCACAAGCCGACTCTCAAGGGGGGCCGCCCGGCGGTGGTGCGCAAGACCCTCGGCTCCAAGCTTATCAAGATGACCTACTCGGACGATGCCGGTCACGGCCGTCAGGTGAAGATTGTCGACACCAATGAGGCCGAGCGCAGCCGCTTCTGCATCAGCGATGAGGAGGTGATGGCGCTGGCGAAACAGGCCCTCATCATCGAGCAGCACTATGGCCGCCCGATGGATATCGAGTGGGCCAAGGATGGTCAGGATGGCCAACTCTACATAGTGCAGGCACGCCCGGAAACCGTGCGCAGCCGCCAGGAGGCTAACACCCTCGAGCGTTTTGCCCTCAAGCAAGCGGGCAAGGTGCTGATCGAGGGGCGGGCTATCGGTCACAAGATTGGCGCGGGCCCGACGCGGGTCATCTCATCCATCAGCCAGATGGACGAAGTACAGCCCGGCGATGTGCTGGTGACCGACATGACCGACCCGGACTGGGAGCCCATCATGAAGCGGGCCTCCGCCATCGTCACCAACCGGGGGGGGCGCACCTGTCACGCCGCCATTATCGCCCGTGAGCTGGGCATTCCGGCTGTGGTCGGCTGTGGCAACGCTACCGATCATATTCAGCCGGGCCAGCGGATCACCGTCTCCTGCGCGGAAGGGGATACCGGTTTTATCTATGACGGCGAGCTGGACTTCGATGTGGCGGTGACCGAGGTGGGCAATATGCCGCGCCTGCCCATCAAGATCATGATGAACGTCGGCAACCCGGACCGCGCTTTCGACTTTGCCCAGTTGCCCAATGCCGGGGTAGGGCTGGCGCGTCTTGAGTTCATCATCAACCGGATGATCGGGGTGCACCCCAAGGCGCTGCTGGAGTTTGACCAGCAAACCCCAGAGCTCAAGGCCACCATCGGCAAGATGATCGCCGGTTACGACAGCCCGCGGGAGTTCTATGTGGCCAAGCTGACCGAGGGGATCGCCACTCTGGGGGCCGCCTTCTGGCCGGAGCGGGTGATCGTGCGGATGTCGGACTTCAAGTCCAACGAGTACGCCAATCTGGTGGGCGGTCGTGGCTACGAGCCCCACGAGGAGAACCCGATGATCGGTTTTCGTGGCGCATCCCGCTACATCGCCGACAGCTTCCGCCCCTGCTTTGCCCTCGAGTGCGAGGCGATCAAGAGGGTGCGCGATGTGATGGGGTTGACCAACGTCGAGGTGATGATCCCCTTCGTGCGCACCGTGGGCGAGGCGGAGCAGGTGATCGACATCCTGGCCGAGAACGGTCTGCGCCGCGGCGAGCGGGGGCTCAAGGTGATCATGATGTGCGAGATCCCAAGCAACGCCCTCTTGGCAGACAAGTTCCTCGAGCACGTGGACGGCTTCTCCATCGGCTCCAATGACATGACCCAGCTCACCCTTGGGCTGGATCGGGATTCCGGGCTAATCGCCCATCTGTTCGACGAGCGTAACGAGGCGGTCAAGGCGCTGCTGGCGATGGCTATTCAGGCTGCGCGCAAGGCGGGCAAGTACGTGGGGATCTGCGGTCAGGGCCCATCTGATCATCCGGACTTCGCCGCCTGGCTGGTGGAGCAGGGGATCGATTCGGTGTCTCTCAACCCCGATACCGTGGTCGATACCTGGCTCTATCTGGCGGAGCAGCATGGTGCCAAGTAAGCCACTATCAAAATGAGCTGCACAGAAAGGGGGCCATAATGGCCCCCTTTGTTATCTGTGTGTCGCGGCCTATTTCGGCTGCTGTTCGGTCCCCGACAGCTCGATCTGCACATTCACCCCTTCGCTCTTGAGCTTGGTGGCGATGGCGTTGAGATCGGTGCCCGGTTTGGCCTCAAGCAGGGCAATGCCACCGCTGCTCTGCTTGAAGTTCAGGCCGTGGCGCGTCGCCAGCGCCTTGGCGCTGGCATCGTCAGCTTCCACCAGCAGGGTGCCGCTTACAGTCAGCTCCGGGCTAGCGGCCCCTTGCATCAACACGTCACCGCGGCGCAGGGTCTGTTGCGGGACCTTGCTGTCAAGGCTGCGGGCGACTCGCTTCTTGCTGCCGTTGTCGGGAATGAGGTAAGTCTGGCCGTTCACCTCTATGGTGCTGTATTGTTTGCCATCCATGGTGACGGACTCCTGGGCGCAGAGCTGTCCCGAGAGGGGGGCCAGCAGGGTTGCCAGAAGCAAGGTAACAGGTTTGTTCATGGTAATACTCCTAGCGTGTTAGCTGCGGTTGGCATCGTGACCCAGGACCCGCAGGGACCATGAGATCAGCTTGCCCGGTTGGCGATTGTTGCGCTCGGTCAGGGTGGTACGCTCACGGGTCTCGCGATTGAGCAGAGAGACCTGACGGGTACCGTTGGCAACGTCGGTTACTTCCAGTCGCCATGTGCCTTGCGCCGATTCGCCGTAGAACTTGTTGGATAGCATCCGCATGTCGCGCAATCCCTTGGTTCGCACAAAGCCCAGCTGCTGCTGGTCGAGAGATTGGCCGACCAGGCTGTTGAAGGGGCTCAGCAGGATGCTGCGGGTGCCAGCGGGGGAGACCAGTTCGATCAGCAGATCGGGCAGGCGCTGATGATCCAGACTCACCATCACCTGAACCGCTTCTACCGTCAATGGTGTCGCGATGCGGGTTGTCGAGCTGGTCGGGCTGTTGCCCACATCCGCAATGGCGGCGGCACTGCCGCTGACATTGATCTTCTGCCATGGCAGTTGCACCAGCGGGGGCAGGGGCTGGTGATTGGCTGCCAGCTCAAGGGCCTTGTTGACGTCGATCAGACCAAAACCGTAAGTCGGGCTGAACCACATGCCGGCGGCATTGCGCTCCCACCCTTCCAGCCCTTTCACATCGCGCACCTTGCCGGTGCTGCTGGTGTAGCTGACCATCACAGGTTTCTGTGTGGCATCGACCCGGGTTGCGCTGCGCGCCAGCAGATCCCGCAGGTCACGTACCGACAGATCCGGGTAGGCAGACATCAGCAGCGCCATGGCGCCGGAGGTGCTGGGGGTGGCGGAGGAGGTGCCGTTCATCACGCCGTTGTAGTCGCAGCTGGCATCCAGTTGCGGGTTGCCGTGCAGCCGGTTGGTGCTGGGATCGTCGGTGCGGTTGTAACCCATGTCGCAGCCGGGCAGATCAGTGGTCACCATCGCCGGAGCGTCGGTACCGTACTCGCCGCCGGTCGCGCTCAGGAAGATGTTGCTGCCGACGCTGGAGTAGGAGGATCTGACGCCATCGGCGTTGAGCGCGCTCACCACCAGGTTCCAGAAGTTGCTGTTGGAGGGATCGAGGTTGCTGTTTTCAAACGGCAATTTAGGACCATTGCCGGTGCGGTTAAGCACATAGCCGCCCGCCGCTATCTTGTTGAAGCCGTTGCCAGCGGCCTTGATATAGGCCGCGCCCTGCGCCTTGAGGGTTTGCTGTTCAAACAGACGATCAAGCTGGGATTGGTCCAGAGAGTTGGCAGAGCGGGGATCCACCACACTCATGCCGTAGCTCTGGTTGAACACCCGGTTGTCGCGGCTGGCATCGCTGTCGCCAAGGGCGTAGAGCCAATCCTTCTGCAACTGCTGGCTGTTGTCATCCAGCAGGTTGAACCCCTGCAGCTGGGCTCGCGGGGCAATCCCCTTGGTACCGATGGCGTTGTCTACCGCCGCAATAATGCCGGAGACCGAGGTGCCGTGGGCCGTATCCGGATCGGTCGGTGTCGGGTCATCGCTGCCGGTCACCACGTTTTTCGAACCCGGACGCACGTTGTCCGCCAGATCCGGGTGGGCGATGGCCAGACCATCATCCACCACGGCCACATTGACTCCCTGGCCCAGCACGCCGGTGCGATGAGCCCACCAGAGGTTGAGATCATTGCTCGCTATACCGCCACGGGCGCTGAACCCATCCTGGCCGCTGTTGAGCAGATACCACTGCTGATCCTGCAGGGGATTGGTACCTGGCAGGCAGCGCTCGGTGCTGCTGCGTCCGATATCCATGCCGCTCTCCTTGCCGGTGAGCGGCGCACAATCTTCATTTGCCTGAACGAGCGCACTGGGCAGGGTCGACAGCAATGCTGTGATCGCCAGTGCTAACGATGTTTGCTTCATTATTTTTTTAACTCCATCTTGGATCGCACCATCCTGAGTGCGACGGAAATCTATACACGGGTGGTAGGGGTTCAAAAAGAGCCATTTTTAAAAAACGCAATGAGGTTCAAAGAAATCCGATCTGGTTTATGGTAGGTATTCCAATGACGCTGGTTATGTGTTTTATTGAGAATGGTTCTCACCGCTCACTACTGATCTTTTTATCTGTAATTCACTCCTCTCGCGACTCTCCTTCGCCGCAGCCATCTCGATTCGGGGCAATCCCGAGGGGAGCTCGTGCGCTCTTGAACGTGAGCGGCATGGTTGTGTGTGCCAACGTGAGTACAGCTATGCATTCGGGGGTGACAGCAAGGGTGATGAGGTGGAACCAGCGGTTTATTGCTTGGCGGCGGTGGATGGCTCTGTTATGGTAATTAAAATAGCCGTTTGGATGGCTAGATTGCTGCTGTTTGAGGGGCTTAATCTCTGAGAGCCACCCCGCCGCAGTCCCATAGCTTGATGCGTACCTGACAGGGAGTCCCTATGCCGTTTCGTTCCTTCTTATCTTCTCCTTTGACTGCTTCCTTGCGCGCCAATGCTGGCGCCAGCACCTTTATTGCCGCGATGGCGGTCGGGAGCCTCTCTTTTTCCGCGGCTGCCGCCGATGCGTCCTTGCCGACCAAACAGGAGATCGTGATTGGTACCACGGTGGGGGATTTTGCCGACATGGTGACCGATTCCATCAAGCCGCAGCTGGAGGCCAAGGGGTACAAGGTCAAGCTGGTGGAGTTCACCGACTATGTGACTCCCAATATTGCTCTGGCTGACGGATCACTGGATGTGAACTGCTTCCAGCACAAACCCTATCTGGAGAGTTTTGCCAACGATCGCGGCTTGTCGCTGGCGCCCATTACCCAGGTGCCAACCGGTCCGATGGGACTCTATTCCGGCAAGCTGGCAGCACTCGACAAGGTGAAAGAGGGAAGCACGGTGGCCATTCCCAACGATCCCACCAATCAGGCGCGGGCGCTGTTGATGCTGCAGGATCTTGGTTGGCTCACTCTCAAGGAGGGGATAAACCCGCTAAAAGCGAGCGAGTTTGATGTGGTGAACAATCCGCACAATCTCAAGCTGGTACTGCTGGAAGCCGCGCAGTTGCCCCGCTCGCGGGAGGATGTGGACTTCTCGGTGATCAACGGTAATTTTGCCGCCTCCAGCGGAATCCCGTTCAGTGAAGGACTGTTTCTGGAGCGCAGCTACGATTTTATCAACTGGGTGGTGGTGAAAAGCGCAGATGCGGATCAGCCTTTTGCCAAAGATGTGGCGGCGGCCTACAACTCGGCGGCTTTCAAAGCCTATGCAGCCAAGCGTTTCGTCGGCTACAAGTACCCGCAAGGGTGGGGTGGCTAACTGTCGTGAACGTGGCCCGGCTATACAACGAAAAACGCCCCGAATTCGGGGCGTTTTTTTATGGTATCAAGCCATCAACGGGCGCTTCACTGGTTGCGATAGAAGCGGTTCAGCTCGTTCATCACCTGGATCATGGCGCCCATATCCGGGGTGCCGTGCTTGATCGGGCGATAGCTGTTGCGCTCCAGCAGTTCGAAGTCACCCTGCTTGTTGAAGTGGGTGATGGTGTCCCCTTCATAGATGGCGAAGTCGTTCTGATCCCCGGCCAGCAGCCAGTTGCGCGGGCTGGTATCAAACAGCGAGCGGCCAACGCTGTAATCGCGCGCCGGATTGCGCACGCCCAGCATCCCCTGCATCAGGGTCGGCGCCAGATCGAAATGGCTGCTCGGTTGTTCCCGAACGTCACTGCCGCGCCCCGGCCAGGCCAGTACCAGCGGTACCTGCACCTGATAGGGTGAGTAGTTGCTGCCTGCGCCCCAGCTGTTGCTGCGGGTGTCGTTGAACTCCTGACCGTGGTTGGAGGTGATGACGACGATGGTGTTGCTGTCCATCCCCTGCGACTGCAATTTGGTCAGCATCTGCTCAAGCAACTGGTCGGTATAGAAGACCGAGTTCTTGTAGCGGTTCTCCAGTTTTTGCAGGTTCTCCGCCCGATAGGCGGTCGCCGGATTGAAGTTGGCAAGCTCCGGTTGGAACGGCCCCTTCATGGTAGCGGGCAACTGGTAGTCGCCAGGGCTGGAGAGATAGACCAGCGAGAACCAGGGACGCTCGGGAGAGCGCTTCTCCAGCCACTGTTGCCAGTCGGTCAGCAGCTTGCCATCGTCACTCTGCTCTGAGACAAACACCTGTTTGCGCAGACCGGCGAGGATGCTCTTGCGATACTTCTGGGCATCTTCCATCGCGCCGAACAGCCCGAACTGGTAATCCTGGCGCAGCATCTCGTCGAACAGCACCGGTGGACGCTTGTCGCTGCTGATGTCCTTGTAGTAGTGACCGGGCAACCCGTAGAAGAGGCTGAACATGCCCATCAGGTCGTCGTTGCCGCCACTCAGGTGATTGCGGAACGTCAGATGCTGATCCGCATAGCGCTGCAGATTGGGCATGTTGATGTTGTTGAGCATGTCAAAACGCAATGAGTCGACCACCACAATCAGCAGATTGTTGTGAGTCAGGGGGGCGTTGACGTTGAGCGGGCGCAGCGGATAGTGCATCCGGCTGTCGCTGTTATCCCCCTGGGAGGCCGCCTGCTTCTCGTACTGATCCAGATCCAGCCAGCCATGTTTGGCCAGGAAGGAGCGGGCCGTCATGGGGTAGGAGAGGGGGAAGTTGGCTCTCTGCATGGTGATCGGCTGATAGAGGGTCGCATCCGCCCAGCTGTTGACCACGTGGGTCAGAATAAAGCAGATCAGCAGGGCCAGCCCCACCTGGTTGCCGTACTGGCGGCGCTTGCGCTTGTTGATCTTGCGCCAGACATAGGCCGACAGCAGCAGTTGCAGCAGGAAGATGGTGGGCACGGCAACGAAGATGATGCTCCAGATTGAGCCCTCTTCGGTCTGCGCCTGATCCAGCAGCAACTGCCATACCTGACTGTTGAGGTGGAACTTGAACAGCCGGAATACCTGGGTGTCGATCAGCAGCAGCACCAGCGCCAGGGTAGCGATGATGGCCGAGATGAACCGCAACGACTTCTCCTTGGGCAGCACGAAGCTGAGCGGGAAGATCGTCAACAGGTAGGTGACAAAACTCAAAAACGAGAAGTGGCCAATCCAGCTTACAACGAGATAGATCACGCCAAGCGTGGTCGATGGCCAGCTGATGGCACCCAGATAACGGGTGGCGATGAGCATGGCCAGAATAATGTTGAAGAAGGAGAACCAATGCCCCCAGGTGATCAGGCGAGAGACATTATCACGATAGGGGTTACCGGTTTCGACCATAGTGATCCATCTGCGTTGAGAAACGTCAAATCAACAGAGTCGGGGACTCAGTGTGCGTCGTGGCGATTATCGACCGATGCGGTCAGGGCCTGGACAAACTTTTCAGTGATGGCCTGGCGCTGGGCCGGTGCCATACCGTTGATGATATTGGTGGTCAGATTGCCAAGCACCATAAGGCTGAGATCTACCGGCGCTTTATGCTTTTCCAGCGCGGTGATCAGGTCGTTCATCAGGGCGTCAAATTGCTCGTTATTGTACTTTGATACGATAGGCATAATCTTCAGTTCATCTCGGTTCAAAGCGCCTTATAATACTTCACCCTTTCGGCTAACACTATGGCTTTGTGACATGAGTCTCGATATCGACAAGATCATTCTTCACTCCTTGCGCCAGGGCGGCGATGGTCAACCCCACGCCGATACCCGCAGCCAGACCCTGCCCCCTGATGAGGCGGTACAGGGACTGATGGCGGAACTGCATCGGATCTACAACGGCAAGGGCGGCAAGGGCTTTGGCTTCTTTGCTGACCCCGAGGCCGCCGTCGCCGAGCTGGCCGACGGCATCGATGCTCCCAAGCAGCCTTCACCCGCGTTTCGTATCGCCCTCGAACAGCTGCTCGACGAGCAGACCGAATTCGTTCCCTTCTCGGTCACTGTGACCCAGATGCTGGTCAAGCAGCTGGTGGAGCACGCCCTCGATGAGCAGGGGGTGCTGCTGTTTGCCAAATATAACTACGTCGGGGTCGATTATCTGCTGATTGCTCTGCTGGAGGGCAAGGAGAGCGTCACCGTCAGCGAAGCGCTGGAATTACGCCATATCCAGTATCTGGATATAGGCAAACTCAATCTGGTGGCCCGCATTGATTTGACCGAATGGAAAACCCAACCGGATTCGCGCCGCTATATCACCTTCAGCAAGGGACGCATTGGTCGCAAACTGGGCGATTTCTTTATGGATCTGCTGGGTGCCCGCGAGGGCATGGATGCCAAGGTACAAAATAAAGGCTTGCTGCAGGCGGTCGAAGATTATTGCGACAGTCGTCAGCTCGAACCGACCGAGCGCAATGACTATAAAAAGCAGGTCTTCAAATATTGCACCGAACAGGCGAGTGCCGGTGAAGAGATCGAAATCAAGGAGTTGTCTGCAGAATTGCCTGGCGACGGTGACCTCGATTTTTACAGCTTTATCGGTCAGGAGTATGAGCTGGAAGAGCGTTTCCCGGCGGATCGCTCTACCCTGCGTGGTTTGACCAAGTTTGTCGGCTCCGGCGGCGGTCTGACTCTGAGCTTTGAGCAGAAGCTGTTGAACAGCCGGATTTTTTACGACCCCCAGACCGACACCCTGACCATCAAGGGTGTGCCGCCCAATCTTAAGGATCAGCTGCTGCGCCAGTCGTAGTCATGCTCCCGAGTGTGATCAACTCGTCATTTCTGGCAAAAAGAGACTCCGCCCCGGCGGGGTCTCTTTTTTTATTGCGCCCGGGCAGACCTCGAAACTGGCGCGGTACTTTGTTAACAAATCAAACAAAATAAACCATCTGAAAGGGTTTTCATTGAGGTGAAAACCCTTTCATTCATGAAATTTTATTTCATTTTGGTAATTATTATTCTGTGGTTGTCTGGAATTAAGTCGATAAATGGCCGTAATTCCCTGAAATAAGAAAATGTTTTCAAAACTTTCTGGAAGGAAATACGTAATTGCATTTCAAAAATGCGAGTTGCGTCATGTGAGCCGTTTGCCGCTTGGGATAATATTCATCTCGCACACAATGCTCTTACAGCGCGGAACTAATACAAGGAAAGGCTCATGAAAAAGAAATTGCTGTCATCCCTGATCGGTCTGGCCACTCTTGGCGTCGCTTGCTCTGCTACTGCTGCCATCGATGAAGGCCAGCTGACCATCTGGATCAACGGTGACAAGGGATACAACGGTCTGGCTGAAGTGGGTAAGAAGTTTGAAGCAGAAACCGGCATCAAGGTTACTGTGGCTCACCCGGATCAGGTTGAAGTGAAATTCCAGCAAGCCGCCGCCACTGGCAACGGCCCGGACATCTTCTTCTGGGCTCACGACCGTTACGGTGAGTGGGTCAAAGCCGGTTTGCTGGTTCCGGTAACGCCGAACGCTGCCACCAAAGGCAAATTTGAACAGCTGGCATGGGATGCCATGACTGTTGATGGCAAAACCTATGGCTACCCGGTTGCCATGGAAGCAGTCAGCCTGATTTATAACAAGGACCTGCTGCCCGAGCCGCCGAAAACCTTCGAAGAGATCGCCAAGATTGACGAGACTCTGAAGAAAAACGGCAAGCGCGCCATCATGTGGGCTTATGACACCCCGTACTTCAGCTATCCGCTGGTGGCTGCCAACGGTGGTTACGCCTTCAAGAAAACCGCTACCGGTTATGACGTGAAAGATACCGGCGTGAACAACGCAGGTGCCAAGATGGGCGTGGGCTACATCTCCGAGATGATCAAGTCCGGTCACCTGGAAAAAGGCATCGACTACGGTGTGATGGACGCCAAGTTCAACAAGGGCGAAGTGGCCATGATGATCAATGGTCCCTGGGCCTGGAGCAACCTGGACAAGAGCGGCATCAAGTACGGCGTAGCGCCGCTGCCGACCCTGAACGGCAAGCCGGCCAAAGCCTTCGTTGGCGTACTGGGTGCCACCATCAACGCTGCCAGCCCGAACAAGGATCTGGCTATCGAGTTCCTGGAAAACTACCTGCTGACCGATGCCGGTCTGGCGCCGGTTAACGCCGACAAGCCGCTGGGTGCCGTTGCGCTGAAATCCTTCCAGAAGACCCTGGAATCCGATCCGCACATCAAGGCCACCATGCTGAACGCCCAGGCTGGCGAGCCGATGCCATCCGTTCCCGAGATGAGCCGTTTCTGGTCTTCCTTCGAAACTGCCCTCAAGAACGTGACCTCCGGTCGTCAGGGTGTTGACGAAGCTCTGGATACCGCTGCCAAGCGTATCGTTCAGTAAGTACGCACTACCCGGGAGGCCGTCATGGCCTCCCACTCTCTCAAATCTCTCTTGGCGTTATAAAGGTTAATTGGCATGGAAGTAGTACCTTCTGTTGAGTCCTATGCCGGTCCGAAGGATAAGCACACCTGGCTTAAGTGGACCATAGCGGCCCTGGTTGCCATCCTCAACGGCTACGCAGCCGTGATGATGTACGCCAGTGGCGAGTGGGTATTCGCGCTGCTGGATCTGGTGGTGGTTTCCGTCGGTCTGTATGTCTTCATGAACAAGAAGACCTATGCCCATCGCTACATCTTTCCGGGTGTTGCGGGCATGGTTGTGTTTATCATCTTCCCTCTTGCCTACACCATTGGCATTGCCTTCACCAACTATTCGGGGTCCAACTTGCTCTCCGTGGAGCAGGCGCGGGACTACCACCTGAAGAAAACCTACAAGGTGGCGGGCGGTGAATTCGATTTTACCCTGCTGGGTGGCGACAACGGCCAGTTCCAGCTGCTGCTGACACAGGATGATCAATCCTTTATCAGCCAACCTGTTTCCCTGATGACCAACAAGGCCCGTGAGCTGGCGTCCCGCGAGGGCCGTGTGCAGAACACCCAGCAAGTGGTCGAGCTGCAGCCCTTCACTGGCGAAGCGGCCAGCAAGGCCGCACCGATCCGCGCCATTGTTGAGCATCGTACTCATCTGAGTGACCTTGATCTGGTACTGCCGGATGGCGGTACCCACCTGACCCTGAGCAGCCTGCGCAAGTTTGCCGCCCAGAAGCAGCAATACATCCGCTTGGTTGATGGTATCAAGCTCGAATCCGGCGTGGTGATCAAAGACAGCAACTTGCTGCGTGATACCCAGAATGGCGAGCTGATGCTGCCCAATGGTGAGACCGGCTTCTATCAGTACATCGACGAACAGGGTCAGTTTGTCGGCAAGGGTATTGCTCCGGGCTTTGTGGTGAGCGTCGGTTGGAAGAACTTCGCGCGCATCGTCACCGATCCGGGCATCCAGTCACCCTTCCTGCAGATCTTCATCTGGACCGTGATCTTCTCAACCTGCTCCGTCGCTTTCACCTTGGCTATCGGCATGGTGCTGGCCTGTCTGGTGCAGTGGGAAGAGCTCAAGGGGCGCGGTTTCTATCGGGTCATGTTGATCCTGCCCTATGCGATCCCGGCGTTTATCTCCATCCTGGTGTTCAAGGGGTTGTTCAACCAGAACTTCGGTGAGATCAACATGTTCCTGGAAGCGGCGTTTGGCATCAAGCCGGACTGGTATACCAACCCCTTCCTGGCCAAGGTGATGATCCTGATTGTCAACACCTGGCTCGGCTACCCCTACATGATGATCCTCTGCATGGGCCTGCTCAAAGCCATTCCGGAAGATCTCTATGAAGCGTCCGCCATGGACGGTGCCGGCCCGGTACAGAACTTCTTCAAGATCACCGTGCCGCTGCTGATGAAGCCGCTGACACCGCTGTTGATTGCCTCGTTCGCCTTCAACTTCAACAACTTCGTGCTTATCCAGTTGTTGACCAACGGTGCGCCCGACATCATCGGCGCCAGCACCCCGGCCGGTACCACCGACTTGCTGGTGAGTTATACCTACCGGATTGCGTTCCAGGGATCGGGTGGTCAGGACTACGGTCTGGCCAGTGCCATCGCCACAGCTATCTTCCTCATCGTAGGTGCGCTGGCGCTGCTCAACCTGAAATTGTCCAAAGCCGACAAGCAGCTGTAAGGAGGCTTCAACATGGCAATCGTACAACCCAAATCAGTCAAATACCGGGTGTGGGCAACCCACCTGGTCATGTGGGGCTTCCTGGCGTTGATCATCTTCCCGTTGATCATGGTTATCGCCATCTCGTTCCGTAACGGTAACTTCGCGGTAGGGGAGATCATCCCCTCCAATCCGACCCTGGATCACTGGAAGCTGGCGCTGGGCATGTCTATCACCAACGCCGACGGCAGCATCACGCCGCCGCCGTTCCCGGTGCTGACCTGGTTGTGGAACTCCATCAAGATCGCCGGCATCACTGCCCTGATGATCGTGACGCTCTCCACCACCTGTGCTTACGCCTTTGCCCGCCTGCGCTTTCGTGGCAAGTCCACCATCCTGCAGGGCATGCTGATTTTCCAGATGTTCCCGGCAGTGCTGGCACTGGTAGCCATCTACGCGCTCTTTAACAAGATTGGTGACTACATCCCCTGGCTCGGTCTCAACACCCACGGTGGCCTGATCCTGGCGTACATGGGGGGGATTGCCCTCCACGTCTGGACCATCAAGGGCTACTTCGAGACCATCGACTCCTCCCTGGAGGAGGCGGCGGCCATCGACGGTGCGACCCCGTGGCAGGCATTCCGTCTGATCCTGTTGCCCCTGTCGGTGCCCATCCTGGCGGTAGTGTTTATTCTGGCCTTTATCGGTTCCATTACCGAGGTGCCCATGGCCTCCATCCTGCTGCAGGATGTGAACAATCTGACCCTGGCGGTCGGGGCCCAGCAGTACCTCTATCCGCAGAACTATCTGTGGGGTGATTTCGCGGCGGCCGCAGTGCTCTCCGGTTTCCCCATCACAGTGGTCTTCCTGTTGGCACAGCGCTGGTTGGTTGGCGGTCTGACTGCTGGTGGTGTGAAAGGTTAAGTTTATGGCCGGGGGAGCTCACTCCCCCCGCTATCACGATTTGCAAAGATTCAAGAGCGGAGCTCGTCATGGCTGAAGTAGTACTCAACAACGTTCGCAAAAATTACGATCCGGCTGTTCACAAGGACACCCTGCGCAACATCAACCTCTCCATCAAGGAGGGCGAATTCATCGTCTTCGTCGGCCCGTCCGGCTGCGGTAAATCCACCCTGCTGCGGATGATCGCGGGTCTGGAAGACATCACCAGCGGTGAGCTGACCATCGGCGGTCGCTACATGAACGACGTGCCGCCGGTAGAGCGCAACGTCGGCATGGTGTTCCAGTCCTACGCCCTCTATCCGCACATGAACATCTACGAGAACATGGCCTTTGGTCTGAAGCTCAAGAAAATGGACAAGGAGAACATCCACAAGCGGGTGATGCGCGCTGCCGAGATCCTGGGTCTTGAGCCGCTGCTGGACAGAAAGCCCAAGGCGCTCTCCGGTGGTCAGCGTCAGCGGGTCGCCATCGGTCGCTCCATCGTGCAGCAGCCGCAGGTGTTCCTGTTTGACGAACCGCTCTCCAACCTGGATGCCGCGCTGCGGGTCAAGATGCGGATCGAGATCGCCAAGCTGCACAAAGAGCTTAACTCCACCATCATCTACGTGACCCACGATCAGGTGGAAGCGATGACCCTGGCCGACAAGATTGTGGTGCTGAGCCCGCTCAAGGCCGAGGCTGCTACCAACCTGGAGCAGTTCGGTTCACCGCTGGATCTCTACCACAACCCGGACAACAAGTTCGTGGCGGGCTTTATCGGCTCTCCCAAGATGAACTTCCTGGCGGGCGAGTTGCTGGAGATTGGCGAGCAGGAGTGCCTGGTCAAGTTGACCTCTGGCGATACCGTGCGGGCCCGGGTCGATGCCCGCAGTGGCGCTGTGGGTGACAAGGTGGAGCTGGGTATTCGCCCCGAGCACCTGATGCCGCTGGATCACCCCCATGCGCACAGCAAGGTGAGCGGGATCGTGCAGGTGGCCGAGCACCTGGGCGCCGAGTCCTTCGTTTATATGGATGTGGATGGTCACGACTTTACCGTCAAGGCCACCTCGGATGTGGATGTGGCGACCGGTCAAACCTACAGCGTGGGTATCCCGGCCGAAGCCTGCTACCTGTTCGATGCCAAGGAGCAGGCGTTCCCCCGTACCGCCAAATATATCCGTACCTGATTTTTTGTTGTGCTGGTTTTCCTTTCTTAATAATCAATGCCTTTTTGCCGGTCGTCAGACCGGCTTTTTATTGCCTGCGATTTGAACATGCAGATAGGCAAGGTAGCCCGGTTCAAGCCTCGAGTTCGGCGGTAATATCGGGCACAAAGGTCTGGCTGGCCAGCGGCGGGCGCTCATACCCTTCGGTCTTGATGGGGGGGAGCTTGATAGGCTCGTAGTGGATCGCCTCGTAGGGCACCTTGCTCAGCAGATGGGCGATGCAGTTGAGGCGAGCACGGCGCTTGTCATCCGCCTCCACCACGAACCAGGGGCAATCCTCGGTGTCGGTGTAGGTGAACATGTCATCCTTGGCGCGGGAGTATTCCACCCAGCGCGAGCGGGACTGCAAATCCATCGGGCTGAATTTCCAGCGCTTGATGGGGGTGTTGATCCGCTCCTTGAAGCGCTTCTCCTGCTCCTCGTCGCTGACCGAGAACCAGTATTTGATCAAGGTGATGCCGGAGCGGATCAGCATCCGCTCAAACTCGGGGCAGGCGCGCAGAAACTCGCGATACTCGGCGTCGCTGCAAAATCCCATCACCCGCTCGACTCCGGCCCGGTTGTACCAGGATCGGTCAAACAGCACCATCTCGCCAGCGGCGGGCAGGTGGGCCACATAACGCTGAAAGTACCACTGGGAGCGCTCTCGATCGGAGGGGGCGGGCAGCGCCGTGACCCGGCAGACCCGGGGGTTGAGCGGCTCGGTGATCGCCTTGATGACGCCCCCTTTACCGGCGGCGTCGCGTCCCTCGAACAGTACCACTACCTTTAACCCCTCCTGCTTGACCCACTCCTGCAGCTTGACCAGCTCCTCCTGCAGATGGGCAAGGTGGTGCTCGTAGCACTTCTTGTCCAGACGTGGCCGCTTCTTGCTCTTCTCCTTCGCCATGGGCTTCTCCTTTTGGCATCCTTTCATGGGTGACTTCTTTGAGTCACTGTCAGCTTGCACCAGGGAGGCGTCACCTGCCAAGGGGGACGTGATACACTGCCCGCCCATCGCTGGCAACAGGAGATAACATGAAGCATTTTATGGAGATAGCGGGCCGCCGGATGGCCTATCTGGACGAAGGGCAAGGGCCGGTACTGCTGTTTGGTCACAGCTATCTGTGGGACAGCGCCATGTGGGCGCCGCAAATCGAGGCGCTCAAGGGCAGCTATCGCTGCATCGTTCCCGAGCTGTGGGGCCACGGCGATTCCGACCTGCTCCCCGAAGGTAGCTGCACCCTGGCGACTCTGGCGCGGGATCACCTGGCGCTGCTCGATGCCCTCGGGGTTGACGAGTTCGTACTGGTGGGCCTCTCCATCGGCGGCATGTGGGGTGTGGAGCTGGCGCGCATGGTGCCAAACCGCCTTAAGGGTCTGGTGCTGATGGATAGTTTTGTCGGCTTGGAACCGCAGATCACCTGCGAGCGCTACCTCGGCATGCTGGCGATGATCGAGCAGCTCGGCACCGTGCCGGCGCCCATCATCGAACAGGTGGCGCCGATCTTCTTTGCCAACCAGCCCGATGCCGACTTGCTGGCCGATTTCAAGGCGCGTCTGGCCGTCTGGCCAAACGAGAAGATTGCCGCCATGGTGGCGGTGGGCCGCAGCTTTGTGACCCGCGAAGATCGTATCGAGTGGCTGGAGGAGATCACCACTCCCGCACTGGTGATGACCGGCTGCGAAGACAAGGCCCGTCCGGTGCTGGAGGGCTATCTGATGGCCGAGGTGCTGGGTTGCCCGTTCAAGGAGATCCCGATGGCTGGCCACATCTCGTCGCTGGAAAATCCGGCCTTCGTCAATCAGCAGCTGACCGAGTTTCTGGCGGCGCTGTAAGCCTGAATTGGCAGCTTGAGCAGGCTGTACTACCAGCCTGATGGTCGTGAAAAAGGGAGCCGAGGGCTCCCTTTTGTTTGGTCGTGTCTCACGGTTCAAGACTCATAACCGTTACCAGATATAGCCCAGCGCAAAACCCGCATAGAGCTCGCCATCGTGCTGGACGATGGGGCTGTTTTTGATGTCCCGATCATACCATTCGTAGTTCATGGCAAACATGCCAATCCAGTTGGGGCTGAAGCGGTAGCTGGTGATGAGGGCCGCCATCGGGGATAGGGTGGTACCGGTATCCCAAGCGGGCCGCTGGGCAGTCGCCTCGCTCTCGGAGATGCCGCCGAAGTAGTAGTTGGCCATTTTGTCGCTGCGCAGCATCAGCCCCATCCCCGGCATGATCAGCAGGTTGTCGCGCAGGATGGGGAAGTCGGCCCACAGCAGCAGTTCCTGCCCCTTGCTGCGGCCGGTGACATCGCTGTTGGCCCGCACGGTCAGCAGGGCGTAGGGGGTGATGATGTTGCCACCGATCCCGCCTTCCAGCTGCCATTTTCGCTGCTCCATGCCAGTAAAGGCCGGAGAGTCCTCGGGATCCAGATTGCCAAAACGGACCCGGCCATAGCCGTAGAGGGCCACGTTCTCATCCTTGTGGAAGTAGTAGCGGGCCCGATCCCCCAGAAACATGAACTGGTCGCCAAAATAGATAAAGCCGGGGATGGCGTAGAGGGCGTTGTCCTGCGCTTCATAACGGGCCTGTCCCCCGATGAGCGCCGCACCGGCGACAAAGCCCTGTGGCACCGGGCTGGTAGGGCTGTCGCTGGTGAGCAGATCCATGGCGCCAAGATCGATATCGGCACGCGCTGGGAGGGCTGCAGCGAGGAGCAGGGCCGTCAGCCCTGCCGCTCTGATTTGACGAAAAAAGGTCATGGACACTCCGTTGTCACGATTGCAGGGGAAGTTGGTTATTTTGCGGCACTGGGCATCTCTTCACGTTTTGGCCAGGCATTGATCACCGCCTTGACCAGGGTGGCGAGGGGAATGGCGAAGAAGACACCCCAGAATCCCCACAAGCCGCCAAAGACCAGCACGGCGATGATGATGGCCACCGGATGGAGGTTGACCGCTTCCGAGAAAAGCACCGGCACCAGCAGGTTGCCATCGAGGGCCTGAATGACCAGATAGGCCACCATCAGCCAGGCAAACTCCGGGGTGAGCCCCCACTGGAACAGGGCGACCATGGCGACCGGTACGGTCACCACGGCGGCGCCGATATAAGGGATCAGCACTGAGAAGCCGACCGCCACCGCCAGCAGCACCGAGTAGCGCAGTCCCATCAGGGCGAAGGGGACATAGGTGGCGATGCCGACGATGAGGATCTCGATCACCTTGCCGCGGATGTAGTTGATGATCTGGTTGTTCATCTCGACCCACACCCGGTTGACCAGGGTGCGGTTGCGCGGCAGGAAGCGGCGCAGGCTGCCCATCAGTACCCGCTTGTCTTTGAGCATAAAGAAGACCATCAGCGGCACCAGAATAAGGTAGATCATGATGGCGACCACGTTGACCAGCGAACTGAGGGAGGCGCTTACCAGATGCTCGCCGCCACTGAGGATGCGCTGGCGAATATTGTCGATGACGGTCTCCACCAGACTGACGTCGATGAGCTCGGGGTATTTGTCAGGCAGGGTGCGCACATAATCCTGAGCGTGGGTCAGCATGGCCGGCGCCTCTTTGGCCAGATTGATCCCCTGACTGACCAGTGTCGGGATAAGACCCAGCAAGGAGGCGACTGCTACCGCAATAAAGAGGATCAGAATGACGCTGGTGGCCAGGGTGCGCGACAGCCCCGCTTTTTGCAGCCGGGCGACCGGCCACTCCAGCAGATAGGCCATTACCAGCGCCACCAGCAGGGGGGCCAGCAGATCGCCAAACAGCCAGATGATGGTGAAGCAGAACACCAGCAACAGAAAAAGGGTAACGGCATCGGGATCGGAAAAACGGGTCTGATACCAGCGCTTCAATACTTCTAACATGACGGCATCCTTACATCACTGGGGCTCAAGATGGTTGTTTCGCCCCGACAACCAACTGCAAAGAGAGGGTTTTGTCCGCTTCTTGCTGCACCTCGACATGGTGGCCCTGACGGTGCAGATAGGCCGGAATATCCTGCCGGGAGCCCGCATCGGCCAGCCGGATGGTGACGGTTTGACCGCTTTGGGCCTCCCTTAACCAGAGCTTGAGCCGGATCAGCGGCTCGGGGCAGCGCCAGGGGGTCAGGTCGAGAACTTCCATGGGGGCTCCATCAGGCAGGTGGCCGCTATTATGGCCGTGATAAGAGCATGAAACAACGCTTGTAGCCCTTGATGGGCAAGGGTATTCTGCCGAGGCCCTTTCTGATGGAGATAGAGATAACGTGGCACGTTTTTCCCCCCTGATGGCATCGCTTCCCCTGCTGGCTTCCCTGATGGGCGCCACGTTTCATGCCGAGGCCAACAATCAGCTTCCCGACATCGGCACGGCCGGGGTTGCTGCCCTGCCCATCGAGCAGGAAGTGCGTTACGGCAACGCTTTTATGCGCTTTGCCCGTGCGGGTCTGCCGATCATCGATGATCCGGTGCTGAGCCAGTACATTGACGATCTGGGTCAGCGACTGCTGACCAACGCCGATGGGGTGCGTTTCCCGTTTACCTTCTTCCTCATCAATGATCCCAGCATCAACGCGGCCGCCTTCCTCGGCGGGCGGGTCAAGGTGCACACCGGCCTCTTCCTCTACGCCGACAGCGAGAGCGAGCTGGCCTCGGTACTGGCCCACGAAATCACCCACGTGACCCAGCGCCATATCGCCCGTTATATGGAAGCGCAGGCGAGCAGCTCGGCGGTGACCCTGGCCGGTCTGGTGGGCTCCATCGCGCTGGCGGTGATCAACCCGACCGCCGGTATCGCTGCGTTGCAGACTACGCTGGGCCTCTCCATGCAGTCGGCCATCAACTACACCCGCGACAACGAATATGAAGCGGATCGCATCGGCATGAAGACGCTTTATGATGCCGGTTTCGACCCTATGGGGATGGCCAACTTCTTCCAGAAACTGGCTGCCGAATACCGTTACGCCAGCAAGCCGCCGGAAATGCTGCTCACTCACCCGCTGCCGGAGACCCGGATCAGCGAGGCCCGCGCTCGGGCGGGCAGCTATGGCCGCCGCGACTTGCCGCCCAGCCTCGACTTCTGGCTGGCCAAGGTGCGGATTCAGGTGCGTTTTGGTACCGATACCCCGCAGGGGTTGCTGAGCTACTTCGATAGCCGGATCCAGAAGGGGGATTATCCGCTCAAGGATGCCGCCATCTATGGCAAGGCGCTGGCGCTGATCCAGCTCAAGCGCACCGACGAGGCGGATACCTTGATGCAGGAGCTGGCGGCCCGTCATCCGGAAGATCTCTTTATCGTCGATGCCCAGACCGACATCGATCTGGCCAAGGGGCGCAGCGCCCAGGCCATTGCGCGCCTCGAGAAGTTCCGCAGCCGGATGCCGGATAACGAAGTGGTGGTGGTCAACCTCGGCAACGCCTACCTCGAGAGCGGCAACTACAAGAAGTCCATCGCCATCCTCGACCCTTATGCCCGCGCGCATGAAGAGAACAATCTGGCCTGGAACCTGCTGGCCGATGCCTATCGCAAGGCGGGCAGAATGACCGAGCTGCATATGGCGCGGGCCGAGATGCTCGCACTGCGCGGGGATTATCAGGCGGCCATCGACGAGCTTATCGTGGCACGCGGTACCACCAGCGATCGGATGACCCTGGCTCGTCTGGAGGCGCGCATCACCGAGCTGGAGCGGGCCAAGAAGGATCTCGACAGCCTCAAGGGCTAACGAAACCTATCAAACAAGGGCGCACTATGGTGCGCCCTTGTTGTTTATGGCGGTGGCGTTGATGTGGGGGACGGTGATAGCAGTGATGGGCTAGTGACTCATGCTGCTGGCGGTCGCCTTGAGCATCTCGATCTGCTGCTGGTCGAGCTCGCCGACCAGCGTCTGCTTGAGCTTGCCCTCGCTATCGAGCAGATAGCTGGTGGGCAGGCCGCTTGGGCGAGGGAAGGGGAGCCTGGCATCTTCATTGGCAATAAGGAGCGGCACCTTGATGTGGTACTGCGCAGCCAGCTTGTCCAGCTCTGCTGGCGTGGTCGGGTCGTAGTTGATGGCCACCACTGTGATCTGGCCCTCCGCTGCCAGCCCGTTGAGGCGCGGCATCTCCCGCAGGCAGGGAGCGCACCAGGGGGCGAAGTAGTTGACCAAGAGCGGCTTGCCAACCCAGTGGCTCAAGCTGATCGGCTGTCCTTTGGCATCGGTAAATTCAGGGGCGGGCGTGCAGGCGCCCAGCAGGCCAGCCACAATCAGCCAACAAATTCGTTTCAATTCCTTTCCACTGCCGCTTACCCTGACCATCACTTTCCCCTACAATAGCGCCGTTTCTAGTCCCATCTTGCGATTAATCAGGGAGTTACCATGAGCGAGACCCAAATCTACCACAATCCGCGCTGCTCCAAGAGTCGCGAAACCCTGGCCCTGCTGGAACAGCACGGGATCGCCCCTGATGTGGTGCTCTATCTGGAGCAGGCCCCGAGCGAAGATGAGATCCGCAACCTGCTCTCTCTGCTCGGCTTTAACGATCCCCGCCAGCTGATGCGCACCAAGGAAGAGCTCTACAAGGAGCTGGGATTGGCCGATGTCAGCGGTGATGCCCTTATTCGCGCCATGCACCAGCATCCCAAGCTGATCGAGCGCCCAATTGTCATCAAGAATGGTCAGGCCCGCATTGGTCGCCCGCCGGAGCAGGTGCTGGAGATCCTCAAGTGAGCACCCGCTTCGCACGTTGGCTGACTCTGGTCGGCTTCTTTGGTCTGCTGTGTTGGGTCATCCTCTGGCATCTGTGGCTGTCGCCCCATCCGGACCTCAACCCCTGGCTGCTGCCGGTGATCTGGACGGTGCCGCTGCTCTTCCCTCTCAAGGGGATAGTGCAGGGCAACCCCTACACCCACGCCTGGGGCAACTTCGTGTTGATGCCCTATTTCCTCCACGCCCTCACCCTGATCACCACGGATGAGGGGGAGCGGTGGCTGGCGGTGGTGGAACTGCTCTTCACCACTCTCGCCTTTGTCGGCACCATCTATTACGCCCGACTGCGTGGTCGCGAACTTGGCTTAAGCATTCGCAAAAAGAAAGACGAAGCCAACTGATGACAAACGCCCCGCAAGGGGCGTTTTTTATGGGGAAGCTGCTCTATCCAGAGGGATCACTGTGCCCCTTGGGCTGCCCGATATTGGGCCAGCTGCTGCTGGCTAAAGGCCATCAGCTGGGGATAGAAGCGCAGAAATCCCGCCTCGCATGTTTGCCACTGCGACTCATCAAGGGTCAGCAGCGCCTCTCCCAGTTGTACCGGGCGGCGCAGTCGGCGACCTATGCCATTCAGCGCTTGCCCCAGCCCCTCCCTGTGGCGGTAGGAGGCGATCCAGTTCTGCTCGGCCATCCGCTTGAGGGGAAGCGGCAGTCCATCCGGCAGGCGTGGGTGATCCGCCAATAGCTGATCATAACTGCGTTGCAGGAAGCGGGGCAGGGGTTCGGTACTGAACAGCCCCCAATGCTGGCTCAGCCAGTGGTCGTAGATCATATCCACCACTATGCCACCAAAGCGGCGCCAGGGGGCCTCGAAACAGGCGACGGCCGCCTTGTGCTCTGGGTGGCTGTCGGTGAAGGCATCAATTTTGCGGTGTAGCCAGATCCCCTCATCGAAGTGGGCGGCAAGCCCCGTGGGCAGCGTGCCTTTGACGAAATCGCCGAGCAGATTGCCGGTGAGGGAGCTTCGGGTGTGGGCAGCCAGATGGAGATGGGCCAGAAAGTTCATGATGAAAGCGGGGCCTGCGAACGGATAGTGCCGCTGAGAGTAGCGGATCTTCCATCTCTCATGAAAGTCTTGTTCAGGAAGTGCTTTCACCGGCGCGCCAATAGTGGGTAAATAGTTCATCTGCCTGATGGCATGTCACGGTATTGAGCAAGGAGTAACCATGATGTTGACCCTGATCGAGGGGGCCGAGATCTTCAGCCCCACCCACCTTGGCCAGCAGGATCTGCTGGTGGCTGATGGCCGCATTGCCTGGATGGGCAAGGGGTTGACGGTGCCAGCAAACTGGCCGTTGCACAGGGTCGATGGTCGAGGCCGCTATCTGGTACCCGGGTTGGTGGATCCGCTGGCCCATATCACCGGCGGCGGCGGGGAGGGGGGCTTTGCCTTTCGCACCCCGGAACTGGCGGCGAGCGAGGCGTTCAGGGCCGGTGTCACTACCCTGGTGGCGGCGCTTGGCACAGACAGCCTGACCCGCACTCCCGCGCAGGTGCTCGGCAAGGTGCGCGAGTTTCGCGCCGCCGGGGTGAGCGCTTTTATGTATACCGGTTCCTACCATCTGCCGGTCAAGACCCTGACCGGCACAGTGGAGTCGGACATCATCCTGATCCCCGAGGTATTGGGGGTGGGGGAGGTGGCCATCAGCGACCACAGATCCAGTGCGCCGACCCACGATGAGCTGGCCAGGCTTGCCAGCGAGGCGCGAGTGGCCGGGCTGCTTGCGGGCAAGAGCGGGGTCAGCTTCTTTCATGTCGGGGATGGCAAGGGGGCATTGGCCCCCCTGCGGGCCCTGCGCGATGAGACCGACATTCCGCTGCGCCAGCTCTATCCCACTCACTGCAACCGCAACCCCTGGCTCTTTGCCGAGGCCATCGAGTGGGGCAAGGCGGGAGGTTGGGTCGACCTCACCACCTCGAGCTTTCCCGATCTGCTGGAGGATGGCGAGCGGCTTGCCGCCGATGCGCTTCTCGAGCTGCTGGCCGCCAATGTGCCTGTCGAGCGCATCACCTTCAGCTCGGATGCCAACGCCAGCCTGCCCCGCTTTGATGGCGAAGGGCGGCTAATCGAGATGCGCTGCGGCCAGATTGCCAGCCTGTGGCAGCAGTGCGTGCGCGCGACCCGGCTCGGTGTCTCGCTGGAGAGGGCGTTGGCCGTGGTGACGAGCAATCCGGCGCAGGCGCTGGGGCTTGGCAGCAAGGGGCGTATCGGGGTCGGGCAGGATGCGGATCTGCTGCTGGTGCACGACCGGACGTTTGCTATCGAAAGGGTGATGAGCGGCGGCCTGTGGCGCGAATAAGGCTGTGGGCAATATCGCAGCCAGTGCGAGTGCGTGGTTGCTCCAAACAGCAAAAGCCCGACAACAAGGTCGGGCTTTTTTATCTGCAATGTGGGAATAAGGCTTAGATCGCCAGAAACCCGAGGATCAGGATGGGGCCGAGCAGGCTCAGGATAAAGCCGGAGACAATGGCCACCGGCACCACCTGAATGCCCCCTGATTTCTGGATGACCGGCAGGGTGAAGTCCAGCGCCGTGGCGCCGCCGTAACCGATGGCCGCCGAGGGGTGGCGTCGCATCAGGACCGGGATGATCAGAATGGCGATAAGCTCACGCCCAAGATCGTTGATAAAGGCAGCAGAACCGAGCACCGGCCCCAGTTTGTCGGCCACCAGAATGCCGGAGAGCGAATACCAGCCGAAGCTCGAGCTCATCGCCAGACCATGGGCAAAGGGCATGCCCAGCAATTGGGCCGCCAGCAGGCTACCCAGCCAGCTGCTGAGGATGACGGTGGCGGCGATTTTCATCCCCCAAGGGTTGAGCAGGATCTGGCGCAGCCGCATGCCGGAGTTGCGCATCTGCACCCCGATGAGAAACAGCAGCAGCATCAGGGCCCACTCGCTCCACTTGTCGATGGGCAGGGCGCGCAGATCCACCAGTAGACCCAGCAGCACACCGCCGAGCACCACAAAGCAGAGCTGCAGGGATTCCCACAGCAGGTGTAGCTTGCTCGGCATCTTGGTATCACTCGCCTCATGGGTCGGCGGTGTGCGCTTGTCGAGCCACCAGAGGGCCAGCAGGTTGCAGACCGTGATCGCGGTCAGCATCACCCCGGCGACCTTGAAGATCACCGCCAGATTGCTGCCCAGGTTCTCCACATAGGCAAGCCCGAGCCCCATCAGAAACAGAATGAGGTAGACCATCTTGCCCAGACTCTGGTTGACCAGCTTGATCAGCCGGGCAGAGGAGAGGGGAACCAGATAGCCGATTGCCAGTGGCAACAGGATCAGCAACACATTGAGCAGCATCGAGGCCTCGATCACAAAAACTGATAAAAACACCACCTTATCATTACTTATTGGCTCTGTGTCACATATCTCTCGCTTTCATGGCCGAAAACAGCCCTTTTGGGGGCAGATTGTTACTTTTTTGCCACAACCTTTCTGTTTGATAAGGTTCTGTGCGAGCCCGAGTGCACCAATGAAATCAAGTTGATCCAATCGGGGGGCTGATATTTCGCTCTGCAAGGGGGTGCATAAAGCCATTTTGGTGCCGGTTTGGCACACATCACGCTTTTCTCTTGCCACTGATATGATTGGGGTATAAAAAGGCGGTATTGGAATAGCCATTGAAACGGCTGTTTATGCAAACAAAGTGCTGAAAAATACGCAAAGAGCGAATAAAAATAGAGCGAATCCCCTGAAGACCCTCGTTCTGTATTGTTTTTTCACTATCCGGGTGATATTTTCGCTGAAGGTTGCCATCGGTTAACTTTTTGTTAAATGGACGATGGTTGAGTCACGCCCCCTGCGGCGTCTAGGGACAGACAAGGTTGTAATGGATGAGCGACGTTGCCGCACTGGAAGTACGTGATCTGCACAAATATTTTGGCACCCACGAAGTGCTCAAGGGCATCGACATGACCGCCCACAAGGGGGATGTGATCTCCCTTATCGGCTCCTCCGGCTCGGGGAAGTCGACCTTTCTTCGCTGTATCAATCTGCTCGAAACCCCCTCATCCGGCACCGTCTCGCTCCATGGCGAGCTGATCCGGATGAAAACCAGCCGCGCCGGCGAGCGGTTGCCCGAGGATATGCGTCAGGTGGAGCGGATCCGCAGCCGGCTGGCCATGGTGTTTCAAAGTTTCAATCTCTGGTCACACATGACCATCATGCAGAACATCATCGAAGTGCCAATCCAGGTGCTCAAGGTGCCTCGCGCCGAAGCACTGGCCAAGGCAGAGCAACTGCTCAACCGGGTTGGACTCTGGGAGCGGCGTGACTACTATCCCGGCCACCTCTCCGGTGGTCAGCAGCAGCGGGCCGCCATTGCCCGTGCGCTGGCGGTAGAGCCCGAGGTGATGCTGTTTGACGAACCCACCTCGGCGCTGGATCCCGAGCTGGTGGGGGAGGTGCTCGGCCTGATGCGCGAGCTGGCTGAAGAGGGGCGCACCATGCTGGTGGTGACCCACGAGATGTCGTTTGCCCGGGATGTATCGAACAAGGTGATGTTTCTGCATCAGGGGCGGGTGGAAGAGGAGGGCAACCCCAAGGAGATTTTCGCCCATCCCAAATCCGAGCGGTTCAAGCAATTCATCTCCTCCATCTACTGATGGCGGGATGCCTGGTTACCCAATCAACTGTTTTATCAAGGAGAGATACATGAACAAGCTGATGCTGGCGACAGCCGTAGTTACTGCCCTTGCGTCCGGTAGCCTGATGGCCAAGGAGTGGAAAGAGGTCCGGATCGGGGTTGAGGGTGCCTATCCCCCCTTCTCCTGGACCGAGCCCAGTGGCGAGGTGAAAGGCTTTGATATCGACATCGCCAACGCCCTGTGCGAAGAGATGAAAGTGAAATGCACCCTGGTCAAGCAGGACTGGGACGGCATCATTCCGGCGCTGCTGTCACGCAAGTTTGACGCCATCATCGCCACCATGGACATCACCGAAGAGCGCAAGAAGAAGGTGGACTTCACCCAGAAGTACCAGCACATTCCGGCCCGCTTCGCCGCCAAGAAGGGCACTGACGTGCAGCTCGACAAAGCCTTTATGGAAGGCAAGTCCGTCGCGGTGCAGCGTGCGACCTCCATGGATACTTTTATTACCGACAACTTCCCCAACGCCACCATCAAGCGTTACGGCACCGCCGATGAAGCGTATCTCGATCTGAAATCCGGTCGTGTGGACTATGTGCTGGCCGACTCTGCCGCCATCACCGACGGTCTGTTGAAGAAAGAGGGCGGTGATGCCTTTGAATTCGTCGGCCCGAAACTGACCGATCCCAAGTGGTTTGGCGAGGGTGCCGGTATTGCGGTGCGCAAGGCTGACAAGGATCTGAAAGAGAAATTCAACGCCGCCATTCTGGCGCTGCGTGCCAACGGCAAGTACAAGGAAATCAACGACAAGTACTTCGAGTTCGACGTTTACGGAGAGTAAAACAAAGAGACGTTTACGGCGAGTAAGTCCAAAGACGTCTACGGCAAGTAACGATAGGTTGATCCCGTCAGTAGTCATCGGGCCCGTCACCTCCCTGAGGGAGTTTACGGGCCCGCATTGATTGCAATGGAGCTGCACATATTTCATTCGGACTGCTATGGAGCCTTCTGGTTAGCAGGTGCGTGAAGATTCAGTGGCGATGGAGCTGCATATGTTTGATTTGAAAGGATACGAAGCCTCGCTGCTGGAGGGCGCCTGGGTCACCCTGGAAGTGGCGCTGGCCTCCCTGCTGCTGGCGTTGCTGCTGGGGATGCTGGGGGCGCTGGCCAAACTCTCTCCCTACAAGTGGGCCCGGGCCATCGCCACCGGCTACACAACCATCATTCGCGGCATCCCCGATCTGGTGCTGATGATGCTGCTCTTCTTTGGTGGCCAGGTGCTGATCAACGGCATCTGCACCTGGGTCAACGAGACTTACAACAGCTGGTTACTGGAGAGTAATCCCAATCAGGAGTGGGTCTCCCTGCTCCCGGACTATATCGACATCAGCCCCTTTGTGGCCGGTGTCGCGACCATCGGTTTTATCTTCGGCGCCTACATGACCGAGACCTTTCGCGGCGCCATTCTGGCGGTGGACAAAGGCGAGCTGGAGGCAGCACGGGCCTTTGGCATGCGGGCAACCCAGGTGTTTGTGCGGATCCTCTTCCCCCAGATGATGCGTCACGCTCTGCCCGGGTTTGGCAACAACTGGCTGGTGCTGCTGAAAACCACCGCGCTGGTCTCCATCATCGGCCTCGATGACATGGTGCGCAAAGCCTCGCTGGCGGCGGGCTCGACCCAGCAACCCTTCACCTTCTACATGGCGGTGGCGCTGATCTTCCTGATCTTCACCGCAGTCTCCACCTCGGCGCTCAAGTGGGCCGAGCGTCACTATGCCATCAAGACGAGGTAAGCCATGGATTTCTCAATCATTCTCAAAGAGTGGCCCACCTACTGGGAGGGGCTCTATACCACCGTCTGGCTGGTGGCCCTCTCTCTGAGCCTTGGGTTGATGCTGGCGGTGCCCATGGGCATCTTGCGCAACAGCCGCAACTGGCTGATCAAGGGGCCAATCTGGGCCTATATCTACTTCTTTCGCGGCACCCCGCTGCTGGTGCAGCTCTTTATCATCTACTACGGCGCCGCCCAGTGGGAGTGGCTGAAGAACAGTGCCGCCTGGTCGCTCTTCTCCGAAGCCTGGTTCTGCGCTCTGCTGGCCTTTACCCTCAATACCGCCGCCTATACCGCCGAGATCGTGCGCGGGGCGGTACACAACATGCCGCGCGGCCAGATTGAGGCAGCCAACGCCTTTGGCATGACCCGCTGGCAGACCCTGACCCGGATCATTTTGCCCAACTCGTTTCGTCGGGCACTGCCGGCTTACAGCAACGAGGTGATTTTCATGCTGCAGGGCTCGGCGGTGGCGGGCATCATCACCATCGTCGATCTGACCGGCGCGGCGCGGATCATCAACTCTCGCTACTACAGTCCGTTCGAGGCGTTTTTGACCGCAGGGCTGCTCTATATGCTGCTCACCTTTGTCATCGTCTGGCTGTTCAAGAAGTGGGAAGCGCGCTGGCACGCCCACCTGCGCCCGCGCAATGTGTAAGGTGTGATCTGCCAAGATGGCCGAAAATGGCCCCGCCTGTTGCAGGCGTGGCCATTTTTCATCTTCATCCTCTGCCCGCCGGTTTGCCAAATGGCGGCCGAGCAGGGAGAATGCAGCACTCCCGAGCGCCGCCAGCCGTTGGCTGCGTGTCTTATCCCCCAGTTCCCGAGGTTTTATGTACCGGATATTGTTTGAGCATCCCGCTTTCCTGGTTATCGACAAGCAGCCCGGCATCGGCATGCACGACGAGAAGGGCGACGGGGAGTCGGTCAATCCGGGGCTGGTCAATCGCGTGAAGGCCGATACAGGGCTGACCCTCTATCCGGTGCACCGGCTCGACAAGATGACCTCCGGCTTGGTGCTGCTGGCCCGCACCACTGAGGCGAATCGTGAGCTGAGCATGGCCTTTGCGGCCCGCGAGGTGAGCAAACAGTATCTGGCGCTCTCCGATCGCAAACCCAAGAAGAAGCAGGGCTGGGTGAAGGGGGATATGCAAAAGGGGCGCGGCGGCAGCTGGATGCTGGTGCGCACGCTGGATAATCCTGCCATCAGCTGGTTTGATTCGGTATCGGTGCGTGAGGGGCTGCGGCTCTATCGCATCAAGCCCCAGACCGGCAAAACCCACCAGATCCGGGTTGCCCTCAAAAGTATCGGCGCCCCCATTCTCGGGGATGAGCGCTATGGCGGTACGCCAGCCGATCGCGGCTATCTGCACGCCTGGCGACTGAGTTTTACGCTGGCGGGCGAGCCGTTCGACTTTGTCTGCCCGCCCGATGTGGGGAGTGAATTTGTCACTCCCGAGCTCACGGCCGCCATCGCAGCCCTTGCGCCCTGATGCTTATGCGCCCAGCGTCTGACACCATGATCCATTCAGCGAAAGAGCGTGATCCTGACGGACGTGCACCGCGCTGGATCCTGGCCGACTTTGACGACACCCTGGCCCCCGGCGACAGCCACGCCGGTCTGCTGCGCTATATCTTGCGCCGCCGGATCTGGCCGTTGTTGCTGTTGCCAGTAATCGCGCTCGGTGGCTTGGTCTATCTTGCTCCCAGCCAGCGGCGGCGCGGTATCTCCCTTATCTGGTGGGCCATCACGTTGGGGCTTTCCCCTTTGGGCTGGCGCAAGCTGGTGCGTGCCTATTGCCGCACCAGGCCGGGGCTGTATCGTCAGGCTCGCGAATTGCTGCAAAGCGAGGGCGCGCGCTGCTGGGTGATCTCCGCCAGTCCCTGCGCGCTGGTGCGAGCCCAGCTCTATCAACAATTGCCCGGCCAGTTGCCCCACCGGATCATTGGCTCGCAGATGCACTACCGTTTTGGCGGCCTGATGCCGCGCTTCTATTGCCACGGCCAGCACAAGCTGCTGCCGAAGATCTGCGCCCTCGATGCCGAATTGGCCTTGAGTGACAGCCTGCACGATCTGCCGCTGCTGGGGTTGGGGAAAGAGGCGTGGTTGATCAATCCGACGCCCACGCGACTGCAAAAGGCCCGGGCCTGCTTGCCCCATCTGATGGTCAAAAACTGGCAACTGTAAGGCAAAGCTGACAGTCCTGCGGGTCGTTACCGTTTGATCCGCAAGGCTGCGGCTTGAATGTCACAATCCATTTACATCTTTTGCTGCCAGCTGCGAAAAACTATCTGCAACCCGCCTCTTCTCTTCCTGCTACGCCCTGCTTCTAATGAAACAAGTTGTTAACACTTGCCGCGCCGCTGGGTGCTGCAATCCGTTTTAACCGAATCAAGAGCAAGGAGCGCCCGATGAATGCCACCTCTTCCGCCACCCATACCATCAATCCGTTAGGCACGGACGGTTTCGAGTTTGTCGAGTACACGGCCCCCGATGCCAAAGGGATTGCCGCCCTCAAGAGCCTGTTCGTTTCGCTTGGGTTTGCCGAGGTCGCCAAGCACAAACACAAGCAGTGCTGGCTCTACCGGCAGGGGGATATCAACTTTGTGGTCAATGCCGAGCCTCACTCCCAGGCGGAGCAGTTTGCCAGCCTGCACGGGCCGAGCGTTTGCGGCATGGCATTTCGGGTGAGCGATGCGGGCAAGGCACAGCAGTTCGCCATCGCCAAGGGGGCCAAGCCTTTTGTCGGCAAGATTGGCCCGATGGAGCTCAATATTCCCGCCATCTACGGTATCGGCGAGAGCACCCTCTCCTTTGTCGACCGTTATGGCGACAAGGGCTCCATCTATGAGGTGGATTTTGTCTTCTACCCCGACTGGCAGTCCCGGATGGCAGAGGTAGATGCCGGTCTTATGGAGATCGATCACCTGACCCATAACGTGCATCGCGGCAATATGGATGTCTGGTCCAACTTCTATGAGCGGATCGGCAACTTCCGCGAAATTCGCTACTTCGATATCGAGGGCAAGCTGACCGGGCTGCATTCACGCGCCATGACCGCCCCCTGCGGCAAGATCCGTATCCCCATCAACGAGTCGGCGGATGACAAGTCCCAGATTGAGGAGTACCTGCGTCAGTACAAGGGGGAGGGGATCCAGCACATCGCCATGGCCTCCAGCGATATCTACCACACCATCCGCACCCTGCGCAGCCGCGGTACCGGTTTTATGCCGACCCCGGATACCTACTACGAGAAGGTGAACAGCCGGGTCGAGGGGCATCAGGAGGATCTGGCGGCACTCAAAGAGCTGCGCATCCTCATCGACGGCTCCCCCACCAAGGATGGCATTCTGCTGCAGATCTTCACCGATACCGTGATAGGCCCGGTCTTCTTCGAGATCATCCAGCGCAAGGGCAACGAAGGGTTTGGCGAGGGCAATTTCAAGGCACTGTTTGAATCGATCGAGCTGGACCAGATCCGCCGTGGCGTGCTGGATGGCGGCGAGGATGAGAAGGGTGCCCGCAAAGAGGGAGCGAGCGATGCGTAACTGGATTAACTTCCCCCATCGGGAGGGGACCCACTCCCGGCAAGCCCATGCCGACCTGCCGGAGCAGGCCATCTATGAGCGCGAGCTGGGGCGAAGCGGCTTTTTCGGCCCAGCTACCCACATGCACCACAAGCATGCCCCCACTGACTGGATCAGTTGGGAGGGACCGCTGCGGCCACGGCTGTTTGACCTCAATGCCCTGCAGGATGAGGTGAGTTCCCTCTCCCCCTGGGTGGCCCCCGATATTCTCAGCAACCCCCACTGCCGCTATCGCATCTGGCGGCTCTCCGAGGCGATGCCGTTTCTGGTGCGCAACGCCGACGGTGACGAGCTGCTCTTTATCCACGAAGGGAGCGGAGAGTTCTTCTGCGACTACGGCCACCTGACTCTTCGCGATGGCGACTACGTAGTGATCCCCCGCGGCACCATGTGGCGCATCGAGCCGACGGCGCCCCTGTTCATCCTGATGATCGAGGCGACCAACGACAGCTACCAGCTGCCGGATAAGGGGCTGGTGGGCAATCACGCCATCTTCGACCCGGCGGCGCTCGATGTGCCCGCCATCAATGAACGCTTTTTAGCCCAGCAGGATGAGAATCCCTGGTCGCTGCAGGTGAAGCGCCACGATCAGGTGTCGGTCATCACCTGGCCCTTCAACCCGCTTGATGCGCAAGGTTGGCACGGGGACTTGTGCGTGGTGCGCCTCAACTGGCGGGATATCCGCCCGCTGATGAGCCATCGCTACCATCTGCCGCCGTCGGCTCATTCGACCTTTGTGGCGAGCCGCTTCGTGATTTGTACCTTCGTGCCGCGCCCCATCGAGAGCGATCCCGGCGCCCTCAAGGTGCCCTTCTATCACAGCAATGACGATTACGACGAGGTGCTCTTTTACCACGCGGGGGATTTCTTTAGCCGGGACAATATCGAGCGGGGCATGGTCACCTTCCATCCCGCCGGTTTCACCCACGGCCCCCATCCCAAGGCGTTTGCGGCAGGGCAGGCCTATGCCAAAAAGTTCACCGACGAGGTGGCGGTGATGCTAGATACCCGCGATGCGCTGAACGTCGGCAGTCTGTGCGAAGGGATCGAGAACACCCGGTATGTCTCCAGCTGGCAGCGCCCGGACGCTGCTGCCGGCAAATAAGGAATCGCTTATGAAATTGGCAACATTGAACAATGGCAAGCGCGATGGCGCTTTGGTGGTGGTGAGCCGGGATCTGAGCCGTGCGGTACGGGTGAGCGAGATTGCCCCGACGTTGCAGGCCGCCCTCGATGAGTGGGCCGAGGCCGCCCCTAGGCTTGAGGCTGTCTATCAGCAGCTTAACGAGGGCCGACCGGCAGACTCGTTCACCTTTGACGAAGCGTCTTGCCTCTCTCCGCTGCCGCGCGCCTACCAGTGGGCCGATGGCAGCGCCTACGTCAACCATGTGGAGCTGGTGCGCAAGGCCCGCGGCGCCGAGATGCCGGAGAGCTTCTGGCACGATCCGCTGATGTATCAGGGGGGCTCCGACAGCTTTTTGGCTCCCCGTGGTCCGATTGTCATGGGCTCAGAGGAATGGGGGATCGATTTCGAGTCGGAAGTGGCCATCATCACCGACGACGTGCCGATGGGGGTAAGCCCGCAGGGGGCTGCCAGTCACGTCAAATTGCTGATGCTGGTCAACGATGTGAGCCTGCGCAACCTCATTCCGGGGGAGCTTGCCAAGGGATTTGGTTTCTTTCAGTCCAAGCCGTCCAGCGCCTTTTCGCCGGTGGCCATCACCCCGGATGAGCTGGGCGATGACTGGCGCGATGGCAAAGTGCATTTGCCGCTTCTGACCCACCTCAACGGTGCGCTGTTTGGTGCGCCCGAAGCTGGAGTGGACATGACCTTCAACTTCTTCGAGCTGATTGCCCATGCGGCCAAGACCCGTCCCCTTGGTGCGGGATGCATCATCGGCTCGGGCACCGTCTCAAATTACGATCGCAGCGCCGGTTCATCCTGCATCGCCGAGCGCCGCATGCTGGAAATTCTTGATTGTGATCAAGCTATAACCCCCTATTTGCAGTTTGGTGATAGAGTGTCGATCGCGATGGAAGATCGCTCTGGCCAAAACCTGTTTGGCACCATCTCTCAACAGGTGGTGCCCGCGAGCGGTCAGGGAGGTTGATGGCCAGCGCCGGTTGGCGGCAAGGATATTCGGGATATGTCCGGATCACGACGAGCCCTCAACCGGTGCCGGGTACACAAGGAGGCAGGTGGCGAGCACCTGCCGGGCTTCGGGCCCAGATAAGATGCAGGGACAGATTATGTTGCAGTTGTTTGGCTATTGGCGTTCGTCGGCAAGTTTTCGGGTACGGATCGTGTTGCAGCTCAAGGGGCTCGCCTACGAGCAGCATCCCATCAATTTGCGGCAAGGCGAGCAGAGCGAGAAGGCCTATCGCCGGATCAACCCCCAAGGGCTGGTGCCGTTTCTGGTGGATGGCGATGTGCAGATCGGTCAGTCGGTCGCCATCATGGAGTACCTTGACGAGACCTATCCAGCCTACTCCCTGATGCCCTCTTCCCCCGACGCGCGGGCCCGAGTGCGCCAGATCGTCAACATGATCGCCTGCGATATTCACCCGCTCAACAATCTGCGGGTGCTCAACTATCTGGAAGAGCACTTTAGGGCTAACAACGAGCAGGAGGCTCGCTGGTATCGCCACTGGATTGACGAGACCTTCACCGCCCTCGAACAGCTGTTGATGACCACCGCCGGTGTCTACTGCGTCGGCAACGAAGTGACCCTGGCCGACTGCATGCTGGTGCCCCAGGTCTACAACGCCCGCCGCTACGACATGACCCTTGACGATTACCCCACCATCCGCCGCATCGTCGCCAACTGTGAACAGTTGCAAGCCTTTATCAAGGCGGCCCCTGCCAGTCAGCCGGACGCGCAGTGACAACCTGACTTAACGAACATCGCGGGATGGCGTCAGCACGCCATCCCGCGCGCTATCTCCCCTCATCTCTTCATTTCCCCCTCTCTGTGCCCCTTGCGCGCCTCGTATTGACGTCTGAATGTCGACAGGAATTCCGCGCTTGTCACACTTATCGATATTTTTAATTAGTCTGTGCCACTTCGTTGGTGTTTTGAGTTGCCAATCACACTTGTGCCAGTTGATTAGGCCTAGTATCGCCACGCCTGCGGAACAGGGGAAAGGAGAGATGCGAACAGGTCGCCTATCAGGGGCTCCGGGGTTGCTCTCTACTTTCCACGATCTGTTCGCACCTCTCTTTTTCATTTTTTACGGTTTGATGGCCCGCACTGTCCGGCCCGTGTCACCGCGCAGATCCCTTGTGACAGCGGCAGGTTGACTGGCGCGCCACCGCTTATTTGCAACCACTCTGTGCAACAAGGAGATCTCATGCATTCCTTCAAAAAGTGCGTCGTCGCACTCTCCATCAACCTTGCTCTCTTCTCGTCGGCGTTCGCCTGTACCACCTTGCTGGTCGGCAGTGAAGCCAGCGCCGATGGCTCCATGATGGTGGCCCGCAGCGCCGACAGCGATGCCCTGAAAGCCCAGTATTTCGTGATCCATCCGGCCAAGCAGGGGCAGAGCGGTATGCACAGCTCCAAGGCCCACAACGGCGCCAATGATTTCAGCTATCCCTTGCCGAAAAACTCCCTGCGCTATACCACGGTACCGAACTGGAAGACCCAGCTGCACGGCGCCACCGGGTTCAACGAGAAGGGAGTCGGGGTGAGCGGCACCGAGTCCATTTTTGCCTCACCCGAAGCGCTCGCCTTTGACCCCTATGTGGAAGATAAGGGGATCACCGAGGATGACATTCCCGATGTGTTGCTCTCCCGGTCCACATCGGCCCACGAGGCGATCGCCTTGCTTGGCAACATCATCGAGACCATAGGCGCGGGAGAGGGATTTGGTGTCGCCGTGGTGGATGATAACGAGCTCTGGTATCTGGAGACTGCCACCGGCCATCACTGGATGGCGCAGCGTCTGCCGAAAAATCACTATTTCGCTACCGGCAATCAGGGCCGCCTGCAGCAGTACGATCCAGCCAGTGCCGACATGATGGGATCGAAGAATCTGATTGAGTTTGCCACCGAGAAGGGGCTCTACCATCCGCAAAAGGATGGGGTTTTCAACTTCTCGAAAGCCTATACCCGCGATGACGAGCGGGACCGCACCTATAACGATCCGCGAGTCTGGACTATCCAGCAGATGTTCAACCCCTCGCTCAAGCAGGCGGTGGATGCCGGTCGCCAGTTCCCGGTCACCCTCTCCCCCGAGAAGAAGATGACGCTGGAGGAGGTCAAGGCGGTGCTGCGCAATCACTATGACGGCACCGAGCACGATCCCTACAGCAAGGGGTTGAACGGTCAGGAGCCGTGGCGCCCTGTCAGTGTGTTCCGCACCTACGAGTCCCACGTGATGCAGGTACGCCCCTGGATGCCGCGCGAGGTGGGGGAGGTGACCTATGTGGGCCTAGGCATGGCGGACTTGACGGCCTTCGTTCCCTACTACAGCGGTCTGGAAGCCTATCCGGCGCACTATGCCATAGGTAGCGACAAGGCCGACAGCGACTCCATCTACTGGAAATATCGCAAGCTGCAGACCCTGGTAATGACCGACTACCCAAAATTGGCCCCCATGGTGAAGCAGGCGTACCAGAGCTGGGAGGCGAAGATCGCCAAAGAGCAGAAAGAGATGGAAGCCAGCTATCTGAAAACGGTCAAAACCGACAAGGCCGCCGCCAACAGCATGCTCAACGACTTCAATCTGCGGGTGATGCAGGAGGCCGAAACGCTGACCGAGGATCTGACCAACCAGATCTTCACGGTGCGCACCCAGGATATTCAGGCCGATATCTTCTTCGCCAACAAGGCGAAGAAGGATTAACCGCGACGCACTCATCATGCCAACGAGGGGGATCGACGGTCAGCCTGAGCGGTCGCCGGGCAGATCGGTTTCTCTGATCACTTTCCCACTATCGATGCCGGAGCCTGTGCTCTGGCATTTTTCCTTTATGACATCCCGCCAATGTGTCTGGCCCGGGTAGTGGATTTCGCTACCCGATACGAAAGCAGAGACTTTCATTCAGGTTTTTATTTCGCCTTTCAGCATATCGGTTACGTGATCAGCTACCCACTTTTGGTTATCTGAGAGCTTTTATGCGGTCTTTCTGTGTTATTTATCACTACCCATTGATTCGACTGTGATGGGCACTCTCTTTATCCATCTCATTTTTTCTCGTTAATCCAAGGCGTTATCGCTTCATCAGACGGCTGTTTGCAGAAAAAAGCGGCTGCTTTCTGAATAAGGCGACCGCGCCGCCGGATCTCGTCACGGCATCATATCCGTCACTACTCACAGGACTACCGCAATGCATATTGTCGACAGATTTTTGGGATACACCGCCATCAATACCACCACCAATCGTGAAGCGGGCGCCGCCGGGGTAATGCCCTCCTCCCCGGGGCAGCGGGTGCTGGCTGACAAGGTGGCAGAGGAGCTGATCGCCCTGGGGTTGACCGTGGAGGTGGCGGATAACGCCATCCTGACCGCCACACTTCCTGCCAATGTGGCGGGGGATCTGCCCACCGTGGCCTTCTTTGCTCATCTCGATACCAGTGCTGAACACACCAACGATACCCATGCCCAAGTAGTGGCCTATGAAGGGGGCGATATCTGCCTCAATGCCGACCAGCAGATCACCCTGCGTCTGAGCGAGTTCCCCGAGCTGGCCAACTATGTCGGTGATCGGATCATCGTGACCGACGGCACCAGCCTGCTGGGGGCCGATGACAAGGCGGCCATCGCCGCCATCGTCAATGCGGTTGCCTATCTGCAGGCACATCCGGAGATCCCCCACGGCACCATCAAAATTGGTCTGGTACCTGACGAGGAGCAGGGATTGCGCGGGGCCAAGGCGTTCGATACCGAACGTTTTGGCGCTGACTTCGCCTATACCCTCGACTGCTGCGGCATTGGCGAGCTGGTCTATGAGAACTGGAATGCGGGGGATGCGGAGTTTGTCTTTCACGGTGCCTCGGCCCACCCCATGTCGGCCAAGGGCAAGCTGAAGAACTCGCTGCTGATGGCGCACAAGTTTATCGCCATGCTGCCGGGGGGCGAAGCGCCCGAATATACCGAGGGGCGCGAGGGTTACTACTGGGTCAAGCAGATGCAGGGCAACAGCGCCCAAACTGTGCTCAAGCTGGATGTGCGCGACTTCACTCAGGATGGGTATCAGCAACGAATGACCCTGCTCGACACCCTCGGCAAGAGCTGTCAGGCCCTGTGGGGTGAGCAGAGCGTGAGTTACCACTTGAGCGATCGCTACAGCAATGTCTTCAACAGCTTGCAGGGGGAGAACCGCTATCCCATCGAACTGGCGCTGGCCGCCTACGAGACCCTTGGGATCACCCCAAACCCCATCCCGATGCGCGGTGGTTATGATGGTGCCGTGCTCTCCCAGAAGGGATTGCCTTGCCCGAACCTCTTCACCGGTGCCCACAACTTTCACTCCATCTACGAGTACCTGCCGGTCAGCTCCCTCGAGGCGGCCAGTGCCGTGGTGATCGAGATAATCAAGCTCACCCACACCCGTTTCAGTCGCTAAGGAGTCGTCATGTCTCAGGTAGTTATTTCAGTGCTGGTCATCGTGCTGGTGGCCAGACTGATCCTCAAAGGCTATCGGGCCGAACCGGTGCTGTTTGCCGCCGGTCTGGTGCTGATGGTGGCAAGCCAGCTGGCAGGGTGGGGGAGTGTGCTGCCCAAAGGGGTCGAGAGCACCGGGATTGCCCTGTTCGATCCTTTTGAGGTGATGCGGGATCTCTTCAGTTCGCGTGCGGCCGATCTGGGGCTGATGATCATGGCGCTGATGGGCTTTGCCCATTACATGGATCATATCGGTGCCAATGATGCGGTGGTTCGCATTGCGATTCGTCCGCTGCGCCGGTTGCGCTCTCCCTATGTGTTGCTCTTTTTCTCCTATCTGCTGGCCAGCGCGCTGCAACTGGCGATCCCCTCGGCGACCGGTCTGGCGGTACTGTTGATGGCGACCCTGTTCCCCATCATGGTGGGGCTGGGCCTCTCTGCGGCCTCGTCGGCCGGGGTGATTGCTACTTCCCTCGGGGTGGCCTATACCCCGACTGCTATCGATGCCATCCGTGCAACCGATGCGGTGGGCATGGGCCACAACGTGATCGAATATGTCTACACCTATCAGGGCCCTGCCGCGCTGGCGACTGTGCTGGTGGTGGGCTTGATGCACGTATTTTGGCAACGTCGTTGCGATCTGCAGGAGGGGCATCAGCATCAGGGGGCCGCTGCGGTGGACGAGTCGGCAAACGAGGTCGGTGTCCCCGGCTTTTATGCCATCTTGCCGATGCTGCCCATCATCATGGCGGTGGGCTTCTCTTCCCTGTTTGTCGATCACATCAAGCTCAATGTCATCACCATCGTGATGATCTCGATGTTTATCAGCATGGTGGTCGAGGCAGCCAGAACCCGTGACATGAAGCAGGTGTGCGGCGGTTTCAGCCACTTCCTCAACGGCATGGGGTCAGCGTTCAGCAAAGTGGTGGGGCTGCTGGTGGCGGCGGGGATCTTCGCTCACGGCATCAAGGTGCTGGGGGTGATCGATATCCTGATCGTCGGCGCCGAACATGTGGGGCTGCCCGCCTTTGCCATGGCGATCGTTTTTGCACTGGTGACGCTGGTTGCCGCCATCATCATGGGCTCCGGCAATGCGCCCTTCCTCGCCTTTGTCGAGCTGATCCCGCAGATCGCCGCCAGCATGGGGGTCAACACCGCCTCCATGATCCTGCCGATGCAGCAGGCTTCCCACATGGGACGCGCCATGTCGCCAGTCTCCGGGGTGATTATTGCGGTCTCCAGTGGCGCCAAGCTGACCCCGTTTGCGGTGATCAAGCGTACCTCGCTGCCCCTGATGGTCGGTTTTGTCTTCCATACCCTGATCGTGGGGATCTTCTATCTGTAACTGCCCCTTCGGGTTATCAGGAGATGAAATAACGAAAAGCCCTTCACCGTTGTGAAGGGCTTTTTGCATCGCGTTATGTTGCTTGCAGTGGGGCGCGTCCAGCTAAAAACGGTACTCGATATGGAGGGTATGGCTGTCCAGCCCTGGGTTCTTGTCATACATATAGGCGTTGGACATGTGCTCATACTGATAGCCGATCAGCCAATTCTTGGTGATGGCGTAGCCGAGGCCGATACCCAGAGCGAACTGGAAGGGGCCGCCGTAATCCTTGTAGCCGTGGCCGCGAGTCCCAAATTGGTACTGATCGAGCCAGACAATTTCGCCGGGGAGCCAGGTCACCCAGTTACCCCATTGGCATTCGATACGGGCGCCGCCCCCCAGTCTGGCGGTCTCTTCATCTTCTACCTTGAGAGTTCCGGCACGTACCCCCAGCCCAAATTGACAGCCAGAGTTTCCCCAGCGCCAGAACATGTGGTGGAACTTGGCGTCGGCGATCTTGATGTCGAGCTTTTCATTGCTGAAGGCCTTGCCAAGCTGCAGTAACACGATATTGTCATTCGCCATTGCAGACGGACTGGCGAGCAGTGCTGTCAGCAGGCCGATCCTTGATAGAGTGTTAGCGTCCATGCCCCCTCCCGATCTTTGTTGTCATTTTGGTGATCCTGTTGATCACCCTTCAGGCATAGTCAATCGACGCGCTCCCTGTCAATGCATGGTCACTCGGTAAAAAATTAAATATTTATGAAAAATCAACTATCTACATGGCCTGATGTGATTTGGCGGGCGTGACCGCGGGGAGATGAAAAAGCCCTTCACCATGGTGAAGGGCTTTTTGCTATCTGACGTTATCCGCTCGGTTTGGCGTGTAGGCTCAGTAGCCCTGCTGGTGCACGTCCATTACGGCGCGGCCTGACGGGTCGGCCATCTCCTTGAACTTGGCATCCCATTCCAGCGCGGTGGGGGTGGAGCAGGCGACCGACTTGCCGTAGGGCACGGTGCGGGCAGCGGCTTCCAGCGGGAAGTGCTCGTCGAAGATGGCGCGATAAAAATAGGCCTCCTTGGTGAGCGGTGTGTTGATGGGGAAGCGGAATGCGGCCGCCTCGAACATCTGATCCGTCACTTCGGTCTCAACCATGGCTTTAAGGCTGTCGATCCACGAATAGCCTACGCCGTCGGAGAACTGCTCCTTCTGACGCCATGCCACTTCGTGGGGCAGCAGATCCTCGAACGCTTCGCGCAGGATGTGCTTCTCGATCTTGCCCTTGCCGCACATCTTGTCGGCGGGTTGCAGGCGCATCGCCACGTCCATGAACTCCTTGTCGAGGAAGGGCACGCGACCCTCCACACCCCAGGCGGCCATCGACTTGTTGGCGCGCAGGCAGTCATAGAGGTGCAAAGAGGCGAGCTTGCGCACGTTCTCTTCGTGGAACTCTTTGGCGTTGGGTGCCTTGTGGAAATAGAGGTAGCCACCGAACAGCTCGTCGGAGCCTTCACCGGAGAGCACCATCTTGATCCCCATCGCCTTGATGTAGCGTGCCATCAGATACATGGGCGTGGAGGCGCGGATGGTGGTGACGTCATAGGTCTCGAGGTGATAGATGACGTCGCGCAGGGCATCCAGCCCCTCCTGCACGGTGAAGTGGATCTGGTGGTGGATGGTGCCGAGGTGATCAGCCACCTTGCGGGCGGCGGCGAGATCCGGCGACCCTTCCAGCCCTACGGCGAAGGAGTGCAGTTGCGGCCACCAGGCTTCGCTCTTGCCATCGTCCTCAATGCGGCGCGCCGCATAGAGCTTGGTGATGGCGGAGATGACGGAGGAGTCCAGCCCGCCGGAGAGCAGCACGCCATAAGGCACGTCGCACATCAGCTGGCGTTTGACCGCCGCTTCCAGCGCCGCTTTCAGCTCGGCCTTGTCGCTGACGTTGTGCTCGACCGCGGCGTACTCCATCCAGTCGCGCTTGTACCACTGTTTGAGCTCGCCATCCTTGCTCCACAGGTAGTGTCCTGGCGGGAAGGTTTCGACGCTCTTGCAGACCGGTACCAGCGCCTTCATCTCGGAGGCGACATAGAAGTTGCCGTGCTCGTCGCGGCCGGTATAGAGGGGGATGATCCCCATGTGGTCGCGACCAATCAGGTAGGCATCCTGTTCGGCGTCATAGAGGATAAAGGCAAAGATGCCGTTGAGATCGTCAAGAAACGCCGGGCCCTTCTCCTTGTAGAGGGCCAGCAGCACTTCACAGTCGGATTTGGTCTGGAACTGGAAGTCGACCTTGAGGGTTTTCTCCAGCTCTTTGTGGTTGTAGATTTCGCCGTTGACCGCCAGTACATGGGTGCGTTCGGGGTTGTAGAGCGGCTGGGCGCCATTGCCCGGGTCGACGATGGCCAGACGCTCGTGCACCAGAATGGCTTTGTCGGAGCTGTAGACGCCGGACCAGTCAGGCCCGCGGTGACGAAGTCGCTTGGACATCTCCAGCGCCGATTTGCGCAGGGCGACTGCATCGGACTTGATATCCAGAATGCCGAAAATTGAACACATTGGCGGTAATCCTCTTGATTTTTATATGAGCCCCCCACGTTTGGGCTCGAAATTCCATTTACATTCCTCGTCAGACACAATGCCTAGCGGAAAAACCTTTTGCAAGCGGGAAAACCGCAGAAAATCATGCCGTAAGCGTCAAGCGGATTAACAGAATAATAGTTGCGGCAACGGGGCAGGGTGACGTGAACGTCAAGCCGAGGCGGGTTCGAAGATCACATAGACCTTGCGACAGGGGGTAAGGGTCTCCCACTCGCCGACAAAGCCGGCCGGAATCACGAATTGATCGCCGGGTTTGAGGGCCAGCTGGCCACCCTGACTGTCGTGGATCACCACATCCCCCTCCAGCAGTTGGCAATACTCGTGCTCGGTGTAGTGAATGGTCCAGCGGCCCGGCTCGCAAGCCCAGAAGCCCACGTGAAACTGCTGGCTTGGGTCGGAGTAGTGGTTCCACACCGTTTGCGCCGGGTTGCCCGCTTTAATGCGCTCGGGGGCTGGCATCAGCGGGGTAGGGACCGCCTTATGGCGATCGAGCAGGATCCAGTCGTTGAGGGTCTTCATGGTGCCTCCTTGGCTTCGGCAGATAGGAACGCGGGGCCATCCCGGCCCCGCGTTTGTTCGCTTTATTAAACGAGGTTGTGCATAACTTAAACGATGCGTTCCTCCTTGCCAAGAGCCCTTGCCAAGGGCTGCTGGCCGATAACTCAAAGCGGCTGCAAGCGGCGGATCACATGGCGGGCAAAGCCGCTGCCCGCTTCGTTGTAGACGTTGAATACCGCATCCACTCCCTGCTCTCTGAGGGAGGCGATATCGTCCTCGAAACGGACGATGGCGGCGATCTTGCCGTTGAATCCGTGGCTGCGCAGCTTCTCGATGGCGTAGAGATTCCCCGAATGGTGGGGCATCGCCAGCAGCACCAGATTGACCTGATTGGAGAGCAGCACCTTGTCCCAGAAGTCGGTATCGGTGGCATCCCCCTCGATGACGTTCATCCCCTGGGCGCGCAGGGTGGGCAGCTTCTCGCTGTCGTTCTCCACTCCGAGGATGACGTTGCCGTACTTGTTCTCCAGCTCGAAGTAGGCCCCCTGACCGATCCGCCCCATGCCGAGGATGATCACCTCGGCATCGCCCAGCTCGATGGGCCTGTCTTCCGGATGGAGGTTGCTTGCCTGCAATCCCCGCAGCCAGTGGCCGATACGGTGGTAAATGCGCTCGCTCTGGGCATTGAGGGGAGCGGAGATCATAAAGCTGGCCGCCAGTGCCAGCGAGACTGCCACCAGCCACTCGTGGGAGAGCCAGCCCGCCTTGGCGGCGATAGCCGCGACGATCAGGCCAAACTCCGAGAAGTTGGTGAGCGCCAGGGTAGAGAGCAGGGCGGTACGCACCCTAAGGTGGGCGCCGCTGTAGACCAGATAGTAGAGGACACTTTTGAGCGGCAGGGCCAGCACCAGCGCCAGTGCCAGCAGCATGGTGTCGTGGGTCGGCAGGCCGTTGAGGCCGATGGTGAGAAAGAAGCAGACCAGAAAGAGGTCTTTGAGGTTGAAGAGCGCCTTGGCCAATCCCGCCGCCGCCGGATGAGAGGCGAGCAGCATGCCGATGATCAGCGCCCCGAGATCCGGCTTGAGGCCGACCACTTCAAAACCGGCTGCCCCGACCACCAGCGCCAGAAACACCCCGAACAGCACCTGCAATTCGCCGTGCCCGGCACGCTCCAGCAGCTTGAACAGCAGCGGGCGCAGCAGCGGCAATCCCAGTACCCAGAGCGCCCAGATACTGGGCCACTTGCCGCTGGAGAAGGCCAGAAACGCCACGGCGAACACGTCTTGCATGACCAGTACCCCGATGGCGATACGGGCGTAGAGGGCATTCATGTCGCTGCGATCTTCCAGCACCTTGACTGCGAAGACGGTGCTGGAGAAGGAGAGGGCAAAGCCCAGCAGCAGCGCCAGCTTCCAGTCCAGCGAGAGGGCAAGTTCAAGCCCCAGTCCCTTGCAGACCAGCAGCACCACGGTAAAGAGCAGGGTGGAGAGCAGCAGGTGCAGGCTGGTGGTGCCCCACACATCGCGCCGCATCAGGGTCTTGATATTGAGCTTGAGGCCGATGGTGAACAGCAGCAGGGTGACGCCGAGATCGGCCACCTCGCTTAGGGCGGGGGTATTTTCATATCCCATGCCGTTGAGGATAAAACCGGCGGCCAGGAAGCCGAGCAGGGGGGGCAGGCCAATCAGATTGACTACCATGCCGCAGCCAAAGGCCACGGCGATCAGAATGGGTTCCATAACAGATCCTGCAAGGGCAGGAGAGACCTGCCCTGTTTAACGCTTGGGTGGTGATTAGACGATATCGATGTCAACCACGGAGTCGAAGATGTGATTCGGCCGAAACGGCATGCGGTCTATATCGGCGACCTTGCTCACCCCGGAGAGCACCAGCACCGTCTCGAGACCGGCCTGAAAGCCCGCCAGAATGTCGGTGCGCAGGTTGTCGCCGATGATGATGGTGTCGTCGGAGTGGGCCTCCATCCGGTTGAGCGCCGCACGGATGATCCAGGCGCTCGGCTTGCCGACATAGAACGGCTTCTTGCCGGTCATTCGCTCTATGGGGGCGCACAGGGCGCCGCAGGCCGGGTGCATCATGGGGCCGTGGGTATCGGGGTTGGTGGCGATAAAGCGGGCCCCCTGATCGACGAACTTGGCCCCCTGTTGCATCATGGTCCAGTTGTAGTTGCGGGTCTCCCCCACCACCACGAAGTCCGGGTCGATGTCGGTGATGGTAAAGCCGGCCTTGTAGAGCTCGTGGGTCAGCGCCCCTTCACCGATCACATAGGCCTTCTTGCCATCCTGACGCTTGAGGAAGTCGGCGGTGCCCATGGCGGAGGTGTAGAAGCACTCTTCCGGCACTTCGATCCCGGCGGAGCGGAAGCGGTTTTGCAGATCTTTCTGGGTCTGGGCCGGATAGTTGGTGAGGAACAAGAGCTTGCTGCCCTGCTCCAGCAGGCGATGGACGAAACGGTCGGCACCGGGGATGAGATCGTTGTTGTGCAGGATGACACCGTCGATATCGCAGATGACGTTCTTCTTCATGAAAACTCCTTGTCAGGGCGCAGGCGAGCCGCCAATCGTTAAGATGTTCAATCATTTATGATTTTTGTGACGCCATTATAAGTCTGTTTGATGACAAGTCTCCCCTGTCTCGCCACTTCGGTGCACAATAAAGCTGCCGTCGGGTCAGTCTGGTGGAGGGGCTGACGCCGGATCACTTTGCTGATGGAGCCGTCGCTATGGACACCCCGATTTCCAAGCCAGTCACACCCGAACACCTCACCGCCGCGCAATTTATCGCCGGACTGCCGAAACTGGAGCTGCACCTGCATATCGAGGGCAGCCTCGAACCCGAGCTGATGTTTGAGCTGGGCCGCCGCAACGGTGTGCCATTGCCCTGGCCCGACGTGGCCAGCGTGCGCGCCGCCTATGACTTTGACTGCCTGCAATCCTTTCTCGACCTCTACTATCGCGGCGCCAGCGTGCTGGTGACCGAGCAGGACTTCTTCGACCTCACCTGGGCCTATCTTGAGCGGTGCGCCGCTGACAAGGTGGTGCATGTGGAGATCTTCTTCGACCCGCAGACCCACACTGCCCGCGGCATCTCCTTTGCTACCGTGCTCGGCGGTATCGAGCGGGCGCTGCAGACCGGGGAGAAGGAGTTTGGCATCAGCTGGCGCCTTATCATGAGCTTTTTGCGCCACCTGAGCGAAGAGGATGCCTTTGCGACGTTGGCAGAGGCTATGCCCTTCCTGTCACGCATTCACGGTATCGGCCTCGACTCGGGGGAGAAGGGCAATCCACCGACCAAGTTTGCCCGGGTCTTTGCCAAATGCCGCGAGCTGGGACTGCCGGTGGTGGCCCATGCCGGTGAAGAGGGGCCTGCCGACTACATCTGGCAGGCGATCAACGAACTGCAGGTGCGGCGCATCGATCACGGGGTGCGCTCGGCCGACGATCCCGAGCTGCTGCGCTATCTGGCCGATACCCGGCTGCCGCTCACCGTCTGCCCCCTCTCCAACACCCGGCTCAGGGTGTTCGGCGATATGGCCCAGCACAATGTGTTGCGACTGCTGGAGCAGGGGCTCTGCGTCACCATCAACTCGGACGATCCCGCCTACTTTGGCGGCTATATGAATGCCAACTTTGCGGCGCTGGCCGATGGCCTTGGCGCGACCATGAGCCAGCTCTGCCGCTTGTCGCTCAATGCGGTGGAGGCGAGCTGGCTCTCTCTGGCCGACAAGGCGCGCCTGACCCGGGAGATCCGCAGTTATGCCGAGACCCACGGCGTGCTCTTGCATTGAGTCAGGCGCCAATGAAGTCGAGATGAGATGCACTAGATATAAAGAGAGGCCCGTCATCACTGGCGGGCCTCTCTTATTTCAATGGCTGGAGTGGTTGCAGGAGGAGGGCTGTATTACGCCACTCGCACCAGAAACTTCTCGCCCTGTCCTTCGCGCTTGAAGCGCTCGAGCAGGGTAGGCAGTGCCTCAAAGTCGCCCACCACCAGCGGCGGCAGGGTCAGTTCGCCGCTCGCCATCTGCGCCATCATGGCGACACCGGCGGCCACCAGTCGGTTCCACTGCTTGTCGGTGCCAAAGGCGTGCTGGGCGCCCAGCGCAATCTCGTGCAAGGAGTGGCAATGGCTAAAGGCGGGCAGCGGGTTGTGCGGGATGCGCCCGAGCACAGTCACCATGTGACCGTAGTAGCCCAGCGCGGGCAGCAGGCTCTCTGCCTGTTGGCTGGAGACCAGATCGATGATCCCCTCAAACGGCTCGTTGCCGTTGGCAGTCTGCAAGGTGGCCAGCCAGTCGGGATCCCGATAATCGGCCACCCCCTGCACACCTATCTGCTTGAGCCAGTGATGGTGGCGTGAGCTGGCACTGGCAAAGACCCGCGCTCCTTGCTGGAGGGCGAGCTGCACCGCAAAACGGCCGACGCTGCTGCCAGCACCTGTGATGAGCAGCGCTTCCCCGTGCAGGCGCGGCAGCTTGGCCAGCGCCTGCCACGCGGTGAGGCCGGGACAGGGCAGGGCGGCGGCCGCCTCGTCACTCAGGGCATCGGGCACCGGCAGCAGGGCGCGGGCCGGTACCCGGGTGTGGCGGGCAAAGCTGCCGTGGTGGCGCAGGTCGGTGTGATAGGCGACCCGGGCACCGAGGCGCAGATGGCTGACGTTGGCACCGAGGGCCACGATAGTGCCCATGCCATCGACGCCGGGCACCTGACCGTCCTGCCAGTTGGAGTGGCCATATTCGATCAGCTTCCAGTCCACCGGATTGAAGGCGATAACCCGATTGGCTACCAGTACCTCGTCAGGGGCGAGCGGTGCCAGGGGCAGATCGGCGAGGGTAAGCTGGGTCGGTTCACCGGGGGCATGCCAGCACCAGGCTTGGGTGTGATTCATGATGACTCCTTGTGAAAGCGAGGGGAGAAAACAACGAGGTCATTGCAACAGCAATACAGAGAAACTGCCACTGCTGCGAATGGGCAACAATACAGCAGGCCCCAACCAGTGGGGCCTGCTTTACGTGGCCGGTTGGCCATTGGCAATCAGCGGCTGGTCGCTGCGTCATCGGCCTGATAGACGGGGTAGTCGGTCAGCCCTTTTTCGCCGCCGCCAAACAGGGTGGCTGGATCGTGGGGGGCCAGCGGATAGCCGTGGCGCAGCCGGTTCGGCAGATCCGGGTTGGCAACGAAGGGGCGGCCAAAGCCAATCATGTCGGCCCAGCCCGCGTCGAGGGCGGCGCGTGCCCGCTTGCCATCATATTTGCCGGCGTAGATCAGGGTGTTGGGGAAGGCATCCCGCAGACCCAGCTTGAAGTTCTCCGGCATCAGGGGGGCATCGTCCCAGTCCGCCTCGGCAATGTGCAGGTAGACCACGTTGAGCTGGCCCAGCAGACGGGCGGCCGCCAGATAGGTCTCCTGCGGATTGGCATCGACTGTGCCGTTGAGGGTGGTGAGCGGCGCAAGACGCACCCCGACACGTTCGGCCCCGATTTCGCTACTGACCGCCTCGGTCACCTCTTTGAGAAAGCGCAGCCGGTTTTCCAGCGATCCGCCATAACTGTCGGTGCGGGCGTTGGATTCGGAGTCGAGGAACTGGTTGATTAGATAACCGTTGGCGGCGTGCAGCTCGATGCCGTCAAAACCGGCGCTGATGGCGTTGCGGGCCGCCTGACGGAACTGGCCCACCACTGCATTGATATCGGCTTGAGTCATGGCGCGCGGAGTGACGGTCTCGACAAAGCCCGGCGCATCGCTGCCGTTATCGACGAACACCTTGACGCCCACTGCGGGCAGGGCTGAAGCGGAGATGGGCTGGGCGCCGCCGATGTTGTCCGGATGGGTGACCCGGCCCACGTGCCAGAGCTGGGCGAAGATGGTGCCCCCCTTGGCATGCACGGCATCGGTCACCAGTTTCCAGCCAGCGATCTGCTCTGCGCTGTAGATCCCCGGCGTCCAGGCATAGCCCTTGCCCATGGGGTCGATTTGGGTGCCTTCGCTGATGATCAGGCCCGCCTCGGCGCGCTGGGCGTAGTAGCTCGCCATCATGGCGTTGGCCACATCACCCGGCTGACTGGCACGGGAGCGGGTCATGGGGGGCATGACGATGCGGTTGGCAAGGTGCAGCTGGCCGAGGCGCAGCGGGCAGAACAGGTGATCGTGGCTCATCTTGAGTTCCTCATGGTGGACGTGAGGCCACTTTATGCCGCCATCTTGTTGTGAAAAAGAGGGGTAATTGCACAAGAGAATTGTGCTTGATGCAGCAATCAGTGCAAACCGTCGGGAAAGAGGCGTTGAGGCATAAAGTTGAAGCATAAAAAAGAGGGCCGTCTGGCCCTCTTCTGTATTCTGCTGGTGGCAGGCTCAAGCCGTGGTGGGCATCACTTTCACCCGCTCGATGCGCCGCTCGCTCACCTCGATCACCTCGAAGTTGAGTTGCTGCAGTTGCAACTGCTGGCCCGGGGTGGGCAGGGTGCCGAAGTGGGAGAGCAGCATGCCGGCCAGGGTCACGTATTCATCGCTCTCGCTCACCAGCCCCTCGTGCTCCAGCACCTGCTCCACATGATGGATGTTGGTGCTGCCGTTGATCAGCCACCCTTCGCCATCGCGCACGATATCCGGGGTTTCGTCCTCGTCCGGCAGCTCGCCAACGATGGCCTCCAGCAGATCGTGGGTGGTGACCAGCCCCTGGATCACGCCAAACTCGTCGGAGACCAGAATAAGGCTCCCCTTGGCTTTGCGCAGCTCCGCCAGCAGGCGGATCACGTTGATGGTCTGCGGCACGATTATGGGATCGTTCTGCTTGGCCAGTTCGCTCAAGGATTGCCCTTCGTTCAAGGCAAACAGCAGATCGCGCGCCTTGACCACTCCGATCACCTCGTCCAGATCCCCGTCACAGATGGGGAACAGGCTGTGGGGCTCGCGCTGCAGCAGGGCACGGATCTCGTCGCTGGAGTCGTTGATATCGATCCAGGCCATCTCCGAGCGCGGGGTCATGATGGTGCGAATGGAGCGCTCGGCCAGCGACAGCACGCCGGTCACCATATAGCGCTCCTCCTCGCCAAAGCTCACCGGCACTACGGCAGGGGCATCCAGATCGTCATCCGGCTGATCCTGATAGGCCTTGCTGCCCATCAGCTTGAAGATGGCGGCGGTGGTGCGCTCGCGCAGGGGCTGTTTGGATTCGTGACGCATGGCGCTGCGCTGGGCCAGCTGGTTGAAAAACTCGATCAGCACCGAGAAGCCGATGGCCGCGTAGAGGTAGCCCTTCGGAATATGGAAGCCAAATCCTTCCGCCACCAGGCTGAAGCCGATCATCAGCAGGAAGCTCAGACAGAGCACCACCACGGTGGGGTGGGCGTTGACGAAGCGGGTCAGCGGTTTGGAGGCGAGCACCATCACCACCATGGCGATGGTCACGGCGGCCATCATCACGCCCAGGTGTTCCACCATGCCGACGGCAGTGATGATGGAGTCGAGCGAGAAGACCGCATCGAGCACCAGAATTTGGGCGATCACCACGCCGAAGCTGGCGTAGGCGCCGACCGGGCCATCATCCTGGGGTTTGGCTTCCAGCCGTTCATGCAGCTCGGAGGTGGCCTTGAACAGCAGGAACAGGCCGCCCCCCATCAGGATCAGATCCCGACCGGAGAAGGGGTGATCCCACAGGTGCAAAATCGGGGTGGTCAGGGTGACCAGCCATGACATGACGCTCAAGAGCCCAAGTCGCATCAGCAGGGCCAGCGACAGGCCGATGACGCGTGCCTTGTCCCGTTGGGCGGGGGGCAGTTTTTTCACCAGGATGGCAATAAAGACCAGGTTGTCGATCCCGAGCACGATTTCCAGAATGATCAGGGTAAACAGACCAATCCAGATATGGGGATCCAGCAGCAATTCCATTGTGACGACCTCAATAAAAACAGACAGAGCAAACAGTGATCACGGCGCAAGATGGCCGCAGTAACAGCAAGGCAAAGGTGTTATTCAGAGGCGCTGATTAAGCAGAAAAAGATAGGCTTTGACAGAGAGAGACGAAGGGCAACTTCGGGGATTGTCCATGATGGGCAATAAAACCTCGGGTGAAAAATGAGCCCTGATGATAGCGGCTGGCGCCAATTTGGCAAGTGCAGCATCAGCGGGGCGTGATGGGGTGGTGATGAGACAGGGGGAGGCGGCCGGGCCGCGCTCCCCCGTGCGGTCCTTACAACCAGCGCTTTTCGCGGGTGAAACAGACCGACAGCCAGGCATCCCCCAAGGTATCGCCGAGGCGGGACCAGAGCTCCTGGCGCAGGGCATCCTGACGTTCGACAGGCCACTCCTGACCCGGTGCTACCAGAATGTTCAATTCCAGATCGAAACGGCGACCGCTTTTGGCCAGATGGCTGTAGCACTCGATGCCGTGGCGTTGGCGCAGCGCCTCGATTTCCCGCTCGACTTGGCGGGGCACATCCCCCTTGGGGGCGATCTTCAACACTTCCCGCAGGTTGCGACTGAGCACCTTGATGGGAATGAGGGTGGCACACAGGGCCAGCAGCGAGACCAGAACCGGGTCTATGTAGCGGTTGTATTGGCCGTAGCCGATGGCATCGAGGCCGATGGCGACCACGAAACCGATAAGCAGGGTGGCGCTGAGCAGGGTATCCACCAGCCACTCCTTGGAGTCGACCCGCACCAGCTCGGAGTCTACCTGTTCGGCAACCTGGGCTTCGATGCGATAGATGATGGCGCAGAAGAAGGTGGAGACGGCGGCATATATAAGGGCGTGGCCGAGATCGATCTCTCGTCCGCCATCCAGCAGGGTGGTGATGCCGCTATAGAGAGCGCCAAGGCAGAGCAGCAGAATAATGGTGCCATTGATGACGTTGGTGATGGGCTCGAAGTGGGCATAGCCGTACTGGAAGCGCGCATCGGAAGGGCGGGTAACGAGATAGGCAGTGATGAGGCCAAGGCCCGTCATACCCATGCTGAACAGGGTGAAGATACCATCGAGCATGATGGCGTTGGAACCGACGAAGAGGCCGTAGCCGATGCCGAAGATGGCAAAGGTGATACAACCGAACAGCGACAGGGTAAGCGCCTGTTTTTCGGTGGTGACCAGCGTACTGATAACATGGCTGTGGTGAGCCATAAAAGTCCTCCTTTCAAATGGTGAATATTGCCAAGCGCAAGCGGTTTTCTAGCTGATATACTGCCCGCTCACATGTGAGCGGACTGGCCTGACTGCCATTGACAGGTGGCTGGCCAGTCGTTGTCGCCGGCGTGCCGGCATCAAGCAAAGGATGGGAACAAGGATTCATGATCCCGAGACTCGATTACCAGGACAGTTTGTCACCCGCAACCCTGCAGTTTCTTGAGTTGCTAGAGCGCAGCGCATTTCGTGGTGATATCGAAAAGTCTTATGCAAGCCGGTTGGCGATGGCGACGGATAACAGCGTCTATCAGGTAGTACCTCAGGCGGTTCTCTATCCGCGCAGTGCGGACGACATAGCAGCAATGCTCAAGCTGGCCGCAGAGCCGGCGTTCGCCTCCTTGAGTTTTTTCCCTCGCGGTGGCGGTACCGGCACCAATGGCCAGTCATTGGGCGGCGGCATTATCGTCGATCTCTCCCGTTATATGAACCAGATCATGGAAATTAATCTGGAGGAGGGGTGGGTGCGTGCCCAGGCCGGGGTGGTGAAAGACCAGCTCAACGCCTATCTCAAGCCCCACGGTTACTTTTTCTCGCCGGATCTCTCCACCTCCAATCGCGCCACCTTAGGGGGCATGATCAACACCGATGCCTCGGGGCAGGGGTCTCTGGTCTACGGCAAAACCTCGGATCACGTGCTGGGCCTCAAAGCCGTGCTGGAGAATGGCGACATCATGGCGACCGAGCCGCTGACCGGTGAGCGACTGGCCGACAAGCTGGCGCTGGAGAATCGCGAAGGGGAGATCTATCGCACCCTCTATCGCATCGGTAAGGAGCGCCGCGCCGACATCGAGGCGACCTTCCCCAAGCTCAACCGCTTTTTGACCGGTTACGATCTCAAGCATCTCTATCAACCCGATACCGACACGCTGGATGTCAGTCGCGTGCTGTGCGGCTCTGAAGGGTCTCTCTGCTTTATCACCGAAGCCAGACTCAATATCACCCCCATCCCGCGCTATCGCACCTTGGTCAACGTCAAGTACGACAGCTTCCCCTCCGCCCTGCGCAATGCCCCCTTTATGGTGCAGGCCCAGGCGCTGTCGGTGGAGACGGTGGATTCCCGGGTGCTCGGGCTGGCCCGCGCCGACATCATCTGGCATTCGGTGAAAGAACTTATTCAGGATGTGCCAGGCAAGGATCTGCAGGGGCTCAATATCGTCGAGTTTGCCGACACCGATGAAGCAGAACACAGGGCCAAGGTGGCGGAGCTCTGCCGCCGTATCGACGAGCTGCTGGCCAAGGGTGAAGCCGGGATCATCGGCTATCAGGTGTGTGACCACCTGCCGAGCATCGAGACCATCTACACCATGCGCAAGAAGTCGGTGGGGCTGCTGGGCAACGCAGAAGGGCGCAAGAAGCCGGTGGCCTTCACTGAAGATACCGCCGTGCCGCCCGAATCCCTGGCCGATTTCATCATGGAGTTTCGCGCTCTGCTGGATGCCCACGGCCTCGACTACGGCATGTTCGGCCACGTCGATGCCGGTGTGCTGCACGTGCGCCCGGCGCTGGATTTGTGCGATCCCGAGCAGGAGGTGCTGCTGCGCCGCATCTCCGATCAGGTGGTAGCGCTCACTGCCAAATATGGCGGCTTGATGTGGGGGGAGCACGGCAAGGGCTTTCGCTCCGAATACAGCCCCGCCTTCTTTGGCGAGCTGTGGGAAGAGCTGCAGCGGGTCAAGGGGGCGTTCGACCCGGCCAACCGCATCAACCCGGGCAAGATCTGTATCCCCTACGGTAGCGGCGCCGAGCTGGTATCGGTGGATGGGCCCAAGCGCGGCAAGTATGACCGCCAGATCCCGCTCGCAGTGCGCACCAGCTACACCCGCGCCATGGATTGTAACGGCAACGGCCTCTGTTTCACCTTCGAGACCGACTCCCCCATGTGCCCCTCGGTCAAGATCAGCCGTGATCGCCGCCACTCCCCCAAGGGGCGGGCGGGCCTGATGCGTGAATGGTTGCGTCAGCTGGCGGAGCAGGGCTTTGACCCGCTGGCGGAAGAGGTGGCGCTGCAATCCGGTGGTGTGCGCTTCAAACAGCTGGTGGACAAGGTGCGCAACAGCTGGGCCAAACAGCGTGGCGTGTATGATTTCTCCCACGAGGTGATGGAGGCGATGGCAGGCTGTCTGGCCTGCAAGGCGTGCACCAGCCAGTGCCCGATCAAGGTGGATGTGCCCGATTTTCGCGCCCGCTTTATGCAGCTCTATCACGGCCGCTACCTGCGCGCCCCCAAGGATTACTTCGTCGGCACGGTGGAGAGCTATGCGCCGTTGCTTGCCAAGGCGCCGAAGCTGGTCAACTTCTTCCTCGAAAAAGAGTGGGCCCAGAAGGCGACCGAGAAGAGTATCGGCATGGTGGATGTGCCGCTGCTCTCGGTGCCGACCCTGGCCGAGAGCCTGCACGATAACCGCGCCCGCTATTTTGATCTGCCGGGACTGGAGCGGATGAGTGCCGAGCAGCGCAAGCAGGTAGTGCTCATCGTGCAGGATCCCTTCACCAGTTATTACGATGCCCCCGTGGTGCGCGACCTGGTGAAACTCGCCAGCAAGCTCGGTTTCCAGCCCTATCTGCTGCCCTTTAAACCTAACGGCAAGCCCCAGCATATCAAGGGGTTCCTGCGCGCTTTTGCCCGTACCGCGGCCAACAGCGCCCAGTTCCTCAACAAGGTGGCGGCGCTTGGCATTCCCATGGTGGGGGTGGATCCGGCCATGGTGCTTTGCTATCGCGACGAGTATGCCAAGGCGCTTGGGTCGGCCCGCGGTGATTTTCAGGTGTTGTTGCCGCAGGAGTGGCTGCTCTCGCTGCCGGCAGATCAACTGCCTGCTAGCGCCAACAAGACCAAGATCGAGGAGGGGAGTGAGCCCTGGTATCTGTTTGCCCACTGCACCGAGAAGACCGCCAAGCCCTCCACTCACGGTGACTGGAGCACCCTGTTTGGCCGCTTCGGGGCCAGTTTGCAGCCGGTCTCTGTGGGGTGTTGCGGTATGGCGGGCACCTATGGTCACGACGTCAAACAGGTGGAGAACTCCAAGGGCATCTATGGGTTGAGCTGGGCAGACCCGCTCGCCCGCCTGCCCAAGGGACGCTGTCTGGCGACCGGCTATTCGTGCCGCAGTCAGGTCAAGCGGATGGAGGGGGAAAAGCTCAAACATCCATTACAAGCCCTGCTGGAGCTGCTCTGATGCTGACGTTCCCCAAGCGGTTTCGGGTGCCGAAGGCCTATCGGCATCCACGTTTCTTGCTGTTACCCGCCACTCCCGCTCAGGCGGTGGTGGAGTTTGTCGCCATGTTGCGCGAGCGCGAGCAGCTCCATCAGCTGTTTCGCCCGAACGATCTCTGGCCCTCCGCCAACTTCAGCCTGAGCCAGCACGAAGGGGATCTGGAGTGGCAGCAGTCGGAGTTTCTGGCCAAGCGCTCCTTTGCCTATGGCCTCTGGAGCCCAGATCGGGAGCCGCAATTTTGGGGCGGGGTTTATCTCTACCCCTCGGTGCTGCCGGAGGTAGCGGTGGAGCTCTTCTTCTGGAAGGTGGCCGAGGCGCCCATCACGGATGAGGAGCTGGAGATTCAGCTGCGCGAGTGGCTCGCCAGGGTGTGGCAGTGGCCAGCCCCCCGCTTGCCGGGGCGAGATGTGCCTTGGTCCGAGTGGCCCGGCGTTACCTACCCCTGGTGACATCCCGCTTAAGGGCATGATTGTGTAACACGCAGCGCCGGGTCGGGGCTGCGTTGTTAACACGTCACCTGGTAACCAACAACTCATATAACAGAACCATGTTGCCGATGGAGGGCGTTTCACTCATATCGGTACGCATTCATCGCTTACATAAGGAGTCTGCTCGCAATGAGTCACGATATTGCGCCCATCTGGCGTAAACCCATGAATCTGGAGGGGCTCAACGCCACCTCTCGCAACACCCTGATGGCCCATCTCGATATCGTCTACACGGCTTTTGGCACCGATTGGCTTGAAGCGACCATGCCGGTGGATCATCGCACTCACCAGCCCCTTGGCATGCTCCATGGTGGCGCGTCCGTGGTGCTGGCGGAAACCTTGGGATCGATTGCCGCCAATATGGCGGTCGGGCCAGATAGCTACTGTGTGGGGCTGGAGGTGAATGCCAACCATCTGCGAGCTAAACGGGAAGGGGTGGTGACCGGGCGTTGCACGCCGCTCCATCTGGGAGCAACAACCCAGGTGTGGCAGATTGAAATTCGGGACGAACGTGAGCGTTTATTGTGCACCAGCCGACTGACCATGGCGGTGCTCAAACACAAGCGGGGCAAGGACTCCAGCGAGGAGTGATCCGCAATAACGCACTATGAGTGCAAAATAAGCAAGCCATACTCGTCAGATCCCTCTATAATTGCCAACGTCTTGAGAGGCTTATCACATTTTTCAAGACAGCAGAACAAAGTGGCGCTATAATCGCCGCCTTTTTGCTATTCCGCGGTGTTAGCCGCCTGCCTTAATCTGGAAGAATCTATGTCTGATACCGAACAACTGCCCCTTTTTAGTGAGCTTGGACTGGCCGCGCCTGTATTGAAAGCGCTGCAGGACGTGGGCTATGAGCGCCCGTCACCGATCCAGGCCGCAGCAATTCCCCACCTGATGGCGGGACACGATCTGCTGGGGCAGGCGCAAACCGGTACAGGGAAGACCGCTGCTTTTGCCTTGCCTCTGTTGTCTCGTCTGGAAGCTGGTAACCGCAACACCCAGATCCTGGTGCTGGCGCCTACCCGCGAACTGGCGCTGCAAGTGGCTGAAGCGTGCCAACGCTACGCCCACCACATGCCTGATTTCCACGTACTGCCCATCTACGGCGGTGCCTCCTACGAAACCCAGACCCGCGCCCTGCGTCGTGGTGCCCAGGTTGTCGTTGGTACTCCGGGCCGTGTGATGGATCTGATCCGTCGCAAGAACCTGGACCTCTCCGGCCTGAAAGCTCTGGTACTGGACGAAGCTGATGAAATGCTGCGTATGGGCTTCATCGACGACGTTGACTGGATCATGGAGCAGTGCCCGAGCACTCGTCAGGTTGCCCTGTTCTCTGCCACCATGCCGGAGCAGATCCGTCGCGTGGCCCAGAAGCACCTGAAGCAGCCCAAAGAGATTAAGATCGCCTCCAAGACTGCTACCGCTACCACTATTCGCCAGCGTTACTGGCAGGTAACCGGTCTGCACAAGCTGGACGCCATGACCCGTCTGCTGGAAGTGGAATCCTACGAAGCTCTGCTGGTATTCGTACGTACCAAGAACGCTGCCGAAGAGCTGGCTGGCAAGCTGGCCGCCCGTGGTCACGCCTGTGAAGCGCTGCACGGCGACATCCCGCAGAAATTGCGTGAGCGTACCGTCGACAAACTGCGTCAGGGCCAGCTGGATATCCTGATCGCCACCGACGTTGTTGCCCGTGGTCTGGACGTTGAGCGTATCACTCACGTAGTGAACTACGACATTCCGTACGACACCGAATCTTACGTTCACCGTATCGGTCGTACCGGTCGTGCTGGTCGTAAAGGCGAAGCCATCCTGTTCGTCGCTCCGCGCGAGCGTCGTATGCTGCGCGCCATCGAGCACGCAACCCGTCAGGCCATCGAGCCAATGAAGATGCCGAGCACCGAGGACATCAACCAGCATCGTCTGGCCAAGTTCAAAGAGCGCATCCGCGAAACCATGATGGGTGAAGAGCTCGAGATCTACCACAACCTGGTCAACGAGCTGATCGAAGAAGATTCTGCCGATCCGCTGGAGCTGGCTGCCGCACTGGCCAAGCTGGTACAGGGTGACCAACCGCTGCTGCTGGATGACTCCATTCCGGATCCGCTGCTGAATGCTGGCAACGATCGTGGTGGCTTCGAGCGCCGTGACTTCAACGACCGTGGCGGTCGTGACTTCGGTGACCGTGGCGATCGTCCTGCCCGTCGCATGCCGTCCCTGGAGCCGCGTCCGCTGAAAGACAACCCGGACGTGGAGATGGAGCGTTACCGCGTAGACGTGGGTGCCCATCACGGCGTCAAGCCGGGCCAGATCGTGGGCGCCATCGCCAACGAAGCGAACATCGAGAGCCGCTTCATCGGCAACATCGACATCGCTGATGACTTCTCCACCGTCGATCTGCCGAAAGGCATGACCGCCGATGTACTGGAAGTGATCAAGAAAGCCCGTGTTTGCCAGCGTCCGCTGCAAATCACCCGCTACACCGAAGTGCCGGCCGGTGGCAACACCAGCAGCCGTCCGCCCCGTGGTGATCGTCCGTTCCGTGGCGACCGTCCTTTCAACAAGGATCGCCGTCCCCAGGGTGACCGTCCGTTCAACAAGAGCGGGGAGCGCCGTGAAGGTGGCTTCAACAAAGATCGCAAATTCGGTGGCAAGCGTCGCGAAAGCTGATTGCTGATCCCGTTATGAAGAAGGCCGCTCATTGAGCGGCCTTTTTTTGTATCTGCGATAGGGACTGTACCGTCAGTTTGCCTGTATGGGGGTCATATTTCTGTTCCACAAGCCAGGTCGTGAACCAAAGGGACATGAATATTTTCCGGTGCGGTTGCGACATTCGGAGCCAGGATGCCATGCTTTTGGTGGCATTCGGGTACAGCCTGATGCTGGTTGCCTGTTGTGGTGAGCTGGTTGCAGCAACATGGTTTTGCATTGTGACTCTGCCGTTGTCATGTGGGTGAGCAGAGTGAAACCAATAAAATAAACAGTACGATACGGAGGTCTATCATGGGTGGATGGCTTGGCAGGATATTGCTGTTATCCGGTTGTCTCGTTTCTGGCATGGTGTTGGCTGATGATCCTTTCCTCAAGATCAAGGGAAATGGCTGTTGCAATGGTAAAGGGGAGGTCGTGTTGACCCGGGCCGAGTTTGAGGCCTTACCTCAGACAGAGGTCAAGACCGAGACCCCCTGGACTGAGGGGGATCACACTTATCGTGGCGTGCTGCTGCGAGATCTGGTCAAGATGTATGGTCTCAAGAATGGGGAGGTCAAGGCGGTCGCCATCAATGACTACTGGGCTGCGGTGCCGCTGGAAGATGGGGATAAATATGCGGTATTGCTGGCCGAGAAGCAGGATGGCAAGGCGTTGACCCTGCGCAACAAGGGGCCTCTCTGGATCATCTATCCCCTCTCTGATCACCCGGAGCTGAACAAGGAGCTCTATCACAGCCGGATGGTGTGGCAACTGACGGCGATTGAGAGCAAATAAGATGCTGCGCGGCAAGTTTCTGAGCTTGATCCTGATGGTGACTGCCTTTTTGGGGGTCGCCATCTGGTCGGTCTGGAACTATGACCGTGCATTCAATGCAGTGACTCGCTATACCCAGCTCTCCGCCTGGGCGTTGGCGCAGCTGGAGTTGGAAATCCATGGCTTTGATGAAGCGCTCTCTCTCTATCGCACCGGTTCGACCAGTCAGGAAGAGATGAACAAGCGCTTTGATATTGCCTGGAACCGGCTCGATGTCTTCCTGCACGGGGAGGAGGCCAAGCCGGTGAGAACCCGCTTTGGGGCTGAACAGGCAGCAGGCAAGATCATGACTCTGTTCGAGAAGTATGAGCAGGCCGTGGTCAGCGGAGAGCGAGATTCAAAAGAACTTGCTCGTTTTGCCGAGGAGTTGGCTCGGGATCTGGCTGCGATCCGCGATGTGATGGTGAAAAATTTCACCGGCCCATCCGCTATTGCCCAGCGGGAGGTACTCAACTCGTCGCGTATCCAGAACTTCTTCATTCTGGCTTTCTTGATGTTGGCGACCGTGGTGATGCTGCTGATGCTGTTTCGCGAAGTGCGCCACCAGCACTTTCTTGCGTGGAATGATGCGCTAACCCGCTTGCCAAACCGGGCCTCCTTGATCAAACACCTCAAGCAGCTGACGGGACATAAAGGGGGGCGCAGCAGCGTGACCGTCTGTCTGGTGGATCTTGGCCATTTCAGGGAGGTAAATGACAGCCTGGGCTACGAGGTGGGGGATGCATTGCTGACGCAACTGGCCGAGCGGATCCGCGCCGTATCGGTTGACGGTATCTTTGCCGCCCGCACCGGTAGCGATGAGTTTGCCATCATTATTTCCGGCGTTATGCCCACCTATTTGCGCTTTCCATTTCTGGAGCAGCTGCGTAACGAACTTGCCGGGCTTGCCTTGGCGACTGACCCCGCCCACCGGGTGCGGGTCTTTATGGGGGTCAGCCAGTACGTGCGACCGGTACACACGCCGGAGGAGATGCTGCTGTTTGCCGATATCGCCCTCGACAGTGCCAAGCGCAAGCGGCTGAATCGTTACGTGGTTTTCTCCAGCAGCATGTATCAGCACTATCTGCGCAACCGCCGTTTGTCGACCGAGTTGCGCGAGCTGATCCAGCACCACAGCAATTTGCAGTTGAGCCTCTACTATCAGCCTATTGTCCGTGGTCAAGGTAGGGTGCGACTGGGGGCTGAGGTACTGATCCGCTGGAATCACCCGGAGTACGGGTTTATTCCGCCCCTCGATATCATCTCGCTGGCAGAAGATAACGGGCTGGGGGAGGCGCTCGGGTTATGGATCTTCCGGCGCTTGCAACATGATCTCGCCACTTTCCCGAGCGACTTGATTGAACCGCTGGAGATCTCGGTCAACCTCTCGAGTTCCATGTTCACTATGGAGTTGGCAGCCCAGCTGGATGAGAACATGGGAGAGGGGCCGCTAAGCCTGCAACAGCTGATCGTCGAGCTGACCGAAACGATTGCTCTGGATGATATCGAGTTGAGCAAGCATATCATCGATACCCTGCGTCAGATCGGGGTGCGGGTGGCCCTCGATGATTTCGGTACCGGCTGGTCATCGTTCTCCTACTTGCGGGAACTCTATTTCGACAAGCTCAAGATTGACCGCTCATTTATCACTGCCATCGACAACGATACCCGTCAGGCCCTGTTCGTCGAGGCGATCACCAGCCTCTCTCATCAACTCGGTGTGTGGGTGGTGGCGGAAGGGGTGGAAAACAATGATGAGCTGAAGGCGGTGCTGAGTATCGGGGTGGATGAAATTCAGGGCTATTTCTACTCCAGGCCCTTGCCGCTGCAGGACTTTTTGTTGTTCTGCCATCGCTACTTTATCAATCGGAGCATCATGCAGGAGGTTGCGCTGGGTTAGCGAGCGGTACCCTTTTCACCGTTACCACAAGCTACCGTGCTGTTGTTCATCTAGCCGAATAAACAAAGAAGGCGACCTGATGGTCGCCTTCTTTGTTTATTATGACGTGCAGAGTTCGCAGCCTAAGGGGCTATCAGAGCACCATGGCGGCAATCCAGCCGAAGATCACCAGCGGGATGTTGTAGTGAATAAAGGTGGGCACCACGCTGTCCCAGATATGGTCGTGCTGGCCGTCGGCGTTAAGGCCGGAGGTGGGGCCCAGCGTCGAGTCGGAGGCCGGTGAACCCGCATCCCCCAGCGCGCCTGCGGTACCGACCAGTGCGATGATCGCCATCGGTGAGAAGCCGAGCTGCAGACAGAGCGGCACATAGATGGTGGCGATGATGGGCACGGTGGAGAAGGAAGAGCCGATCCCCATGGTGATGAGCAGACCCACCAGCAGCATCAGGAAGGCGGCGATCCCCTTGTGCTGGCCGATGCCGGAGGCGACCACCTGAACCAGAGAGTCGACACCGTGAGTTGCCTTCATCACCGCGGCAAAACCGGCGGCAGAGATCATGATGAAGCCGATCAGCGACATCATCCGCACCCCCTGAGTGAAGGCATCCTGGCTTTCGCGAAACTTGATGACGCCGCCGCAGGTGAAGATGACAAAACCGGCTAGCGCACCCAGTACGATGCTGTTGGTCATCAGTTGCAGACCCAGCGCTACGCCAATGGCCAGCAGGGCCACCCAGATGTGGGTGAGGTTGAGCTCGACCGCTTCGGGCTCGGCATCCAGGATCTTGGCCAGATCGTACTGGCGCGGTTTGCGATAGCTGATGAATACCGCAATCAGCAGGCCCAGTACCATACCGGCGACCGGAATGGCCATCGCCAGCGGGATCTGGCTGGTGGTGATGGGCACGCCGTTATCGATCAGGTTCTTGGCCAGAATGTTATTCAGGAAGATGCCACCAAAGCCGACCGGCAGCACCATATAGGTAGCTGTCAGGCCAAAGGTGATGACACAGGCCACCTGACGACGGTCGATCTGCATCTGTGCCATCACATGCAGCAGCGGCGGGATCAGGATGGGAATAAAGGCGATGTGAACCGGGATCAGGTTCTGGGAGGAGATCGCCACGGCCAGCACGGAAGAGAGCAGCAGGGTTTTGACCCACATGATACGGGTCGAGCTGGCATCCTTGCCCAACTGGCTGATCACCTTGCGGGCCAGCAGGTCGGTGATCCCGGAGCGGGAGATGGCAACCGCAAAGGCGCCCAGCATGGCGTAGGAGAGGGCAATCTCGGCGCCACCGCCCAGACCACCGCTGAAGGTGGTGAGGGTATCGGTCAACGACAGCCCACCGACCAGGCCGCCAGCGATGGCCCCCAGCGCCAGCGAGACCACCACATTGATCCGCAGCAGACTGAGCACCAGCATCAGCCCGACTGCGATAACAACTGGATTCATTTGATTTCCTTATAGTTTGTTATTGCTGTCTGTCATGTGAAGGGGAGTTAGTTTGCGAAAAATGTGACAAATGTCGAGTAAAAAATCAGTCAAACCCCTTATATCGCAGCAGCATGTGGCACAAGGTTGCTCAACATGAGGGGTTGTGACCTGTTTGTCTCCGTGCATCCCGTGCGCAGCGGTGGATAGTGACGTTGATAGCGATTTCCGGTGCGCTGTGCAATCAATCACGTCCCCAAAAAGCGAAGGCTGCCAGTGGCAGCCTTCATCCGTTTATTCTTGTCCCTCATCGTCGGCAGGGGCATCGGTTGTGTCATCATCCGGATGCGCTGGCGGCCAACCCCCCATGCTCTTCCAGCGGTTAACGATATGACAGAACAGCTCTGTGGTGCGTTCGGTGTCATAGAGGGCAGAGTGCGCCTCTTTATTGTCAAACGGGATGCGGGCGCTCTGGCACGCTTTGGCCAGTACGGTCTGACCCAGCGCCAATCCGGAGAGAGCTGCGGTGTCGAAAGTGGCAAACGGGTGGAACGGATTGCGCTTGAGGCCAGCGCGCTCGGCGGCAGCCATCACGAAGCCGTGATCAAAGGTGGCGTTGTGGGCCACTATGATGGCGCGGCCGCAATCCTGCTCCTTCATCCCCTTGCGGATCCCCTTGAAGATCTCGGTCAGCGCCTCTTTTTCCGAGACAGCGCCACGCAACGGGTTGTAGGGGTCGATGCCGGTGAACTCCAGCGCGGCCTTTTCCAGGTTGGCCCCTTCGAAAGGCTCGACATGAAAGTGGAATACCTGATCGGGAACGAGCCAGCCCTGCTCATCCATTTTCAGGGTGTAAGCCGCGATTTCGAGCAGGGCATCGGTCTTGGCGTTGAACCCGGCTGTTTCAACATCGATGACGACGGGGTAAAAACCACGGAAACGGCCCTTGAGGGTATGAACTGCGTCGGTCATGGGATCTCGGTCGGGATAAAATGAGGCGGCATTATGGCAAAAAAGCACAGGCTTGTCCCCCCATCCCACGCAGTCGGCCGCGGCAAGATGGCGCAGGATTCAATATCTGTGCAGCCACCAGCGGGCGGCAATCAGCGCCGTGAGCGTGCCCAACAGGGCGCTGGCCAGCACATCCACCGGCCAATGCATTCCCATTACCATGCGCGACAGACCAACCCCCAGCGCCCACAACGGCAGCAGCCAGACGCCCGTGGGGGCGCGGGCCAGCCAGATAAGGCCGAAAAATTGGGCCAGGCTGATGGCGGCGATACTGTGGCCGGAGGGGAAGGCGTAGTTCACCTCGGCCTGCCAGTGGTGGCCGAGCCACTCAGGCAGGGCCAGCAACTGGCTGGCGGCATGAACCTGTTCACTGCGCACATCGATGCTACTGGCGTAGAAGTGCTTGATGGCCGGGATCAGCGACTGACTCTCCAGCCAGAGCAGATAGGGTCTGGGCTCTTCGGTCAGGTGTTTGATCAGGCTCTTGAGCACCCAGTCGCTGGCGAGCAGGGCTGCCAGCGCACACCCCAGTGCAATGAAGGGGGACAGCTCCAGTTTGAGTTTGTAGCGGGTCTGCAACAGCAAGAGGGCGCCACTGACCCCGATCCCGGGAATATCGACCATGCGGGTAAGGGCGTATGACCACCATAGCCAGCCTGATTGCAGTGAACCGGTCAGAAAAGGCTGCCAGGGCAATGTGGCGAGTAGTAACAGGGGCAGGATTAACAGGGCTGTGAAGCCAAGCACCTGACTGCGGGTGAGTGAGGCGGTTGACATTGGGAGCGGCGGAGCGTGTGGCGGCATGGTGGGTATGGGCGATCGCGAAAAAAGAGGGGCATTGTGCCACCGTGACATGCTCGGACAAAGCCGAGCAGCACGTTTGTTACCTCTGCTTACACATTTTGTGGCCACATCCTCTGTTTGAGCGGGCGGATGGAGCGGCTGCCGCGCAATGTGGTCCCGTTTCGCGCCGGATTGCATCACAGGCTGAAATCTCGGGCGGCTTTGCGCTAGAATGGCGCCCCCGTGGCGGTTGTGACCAAAGAGAGCCCGATGAAGATAGTAGTTGATGAGAATATGCCCCATGCCGTGGAGCTGTTTGCCGAATTTGGCGAGGTGATCCCCTTGCCCGGACGGCAGATGCAGGCCCGCGATCTGCTGGATGCCGATGTGCTGCTGGTGCGTTCGGTCACCCGCGTCAACGGCGATTTGCTGGCGACCAGCCCCAAACTCGGGTTTGTCGGCACCGCCACCATAGGCACAGACCATGTGGACAAGGCCCTGCTGGCAAGCCGCAATATTCCCTTCTTCAGCGCCCCCGGTTGCAACAAGTATTCGGTGGGGGACTATGTGCTTTCCGCTTTGCTGGTGCTGGCGGAGCGTTACGAACTCGAGCTCTCGGCCATGACTCTGGCGGTGATTGGCGCGGGCAATACCGGCGAGTGCGTGGCTGGCAAGGCCCAAGCGCTCGGCATGCGGGTGCTGCGCTGCGATCCGCCCAGGGCGCGGGATAATCCTGATGCGGGCTTTGTCGATTACCAGACCGCCCTTGGCGCCGATATCGTCAGCTTTCACGTGCCCATCACCCGTGAAGGGCCGGATGCTACCTACCATCTGCTCGATGCCGAACAGATTGCCGCGCGTCCTGCCGGACAGATCCTGATCAACGCATCCCGTGGCGAGGTGTGGGATAACCGTGACCTGCTGGCGCGCCAGTTGGGCGATGCGCCTTTGCGACTGGTGATGGATGTGTGGGAGAACGAGCCCGAGCCACTGGCTGCGCTGGTGCCCCATACCGAGATTGCCACCCCCCATATCGCCGGTTACAGCCTGGAGGGTAAGGCTCGCGGTACCTGGATGCTCTATCAGGCGCTCTGCCAGCAGCTGGGACGCCAGCCTCGTCAGGATTTGAGTCGGCTGTTGCCCGCCCCCGATGTGCAGGCGGTGGTGCCGGGCCGCGCGCCGGATCAGGCGCTGATCAAGCAGCTGGTGCATCTGGTTTATGATGTGCGCCGTGATGATGCCCGTTTCCGGACCCGACTCGGCCTGCCCGGCAGCTTTGACGAGCAGCGCAAACACTACCCCGAGCGCCGTGAACTATCCTCCCTGCAGGTTGAGGGAGCGTTTGCCGACCAGGCGCTGGGCGAGCTGGGATTTGCGCTGTCACGCCCCTGAATCGGGGACTAAGAGTTGGAAGATAACCGGAAGGGGTGAGCCGTACTGGCTACCTCGACCCCCTTTTTTACTGAGCTGGCGCAGATGCTACTGCGCCGGCTCAGCCATATCAGGCAGCGTCATCTCGCCTTGCGGGAGACTGCCGACCATGGCGCCATCCGGCGCCATTGCAGCATTATCAGAGGAGAACAGAATGAGCCAGCAGTTTAACGTAGCGGTATTGGGTGCCAGCGGCGCCGTGGGTCAGGCGATGATCGAGATCCTGGAAGAGCGCGAATTTCCGGTAGCGACCCTCTATCCGCTGGCTTCCAGCCGCAGTGCCGGTGATACCGTGCGCTTTGGCGGCAAGAACCTCGATATCCTCGATGTGGAGGAGTTTGACTGGAGCCAGGTGCAGATCGCACTCTTCTCCGCCGGTGCCGAGGTCTCTGCCAAGTGGGCGCCGATTGCTGCCGAACACGGCTGCATCGTCATCGACAACACCTCCTGCTTCCGTTACGACGAAGATATCCCGCTGGTGATCCCGGAAGTGAACCCGGATGCGCTGGCCGATTTTCGCAATCGCAACATCATCGCCAATCCCAACTGCTCCACCATCCAGATGCTGGTGGCCCTGAAGCCGCTGCACGACGAAGTGGGCATTGCCCGCATCAACGTGGCCACCTATCAATCCGTGTCAGGCTCCGGCAAAGAGGGGGTCAGCGAGTTGGCGGGTCAGACCGCTCATCTGCTCAACGGTCGTCCGGTGGAACCGACCCTCTATCCGCAACAGATCGCCTTTAACCTGATCCCGCAGATCGACAGCTTCACTGACAACGGCTACACCCGTGAAGAGATGAAGATGGTATGGGAAACCCAGAAGATCCTGGGGGATGCCAGCATTGCCGTAAACCCCACCTGCGTGCGGGTGCCGGTCTTCTACGGCCACGCCGAGGCGGTACACGTCGAGCTGCACCAGCCGCTCGATGCCGAACAGGTCAAGGAGCTGCTCCGCAATGCGCCGGGTGTGACCCTGTTTGATGACGAAGGGGACTATCCGACCCCGGTGCGTGACGCAACCGGCAAGGATGAGGTGCTGGTGGGTCGGGTGCGCCAGGATATTTCTCATCCAAGTGGTATCAATATGTGGATCGTGGCCGATAACGTTCGTAAGGGCGCGGCAACCAACAGTGTACAGATTGCCGAGCTGCTGGTTCGCGACTATCTGTAAGGCCGGTCAGATGCCACAGATGCGCAGCAGGGAGTGCTGCGCATCCGGCCTGTGATCAAACCGGGGTGTGACCCATGCCGCACTCCGTCACTTCAAGATTCTGTTGCGATATCAACTGATTAAGTTTTTTCCTACACTCAGGGTCAAGTTGGGTGCTAAATGTGTCGGACTGCTGGCTTGCCAGGCGAGCCTGATTTATATTGAACCGACTGTTTTGGGGTAACTATCCAGATTTTTCAATGTGATAGGGCCGTCATACGAAGGAACGAATATGGGACATTCCCGCATAACATTGGCAACGCTACTCGCATTGGGTCTGCTGGGCACCGTCCAGGCTGAAGACTCGGCGCGGGAGCCTTTTTTTGTCGAGCTAAAAGGCCCTGACGAACCCGCACCTCCCGCCGTCAATTCCCAGCCGCTGGCGCAGCCGGTCGCCAGACCCGCCGCACAACCGGTGCGTACAACCGCCCAGCCGGTGGTGCGTCAGGTCACTGCCAATGCCGGTAGCTATGGCCCTGTTCGTCCGACCGATACCCTATGGAGCCTGGCGAGCAAATATCGCCCCTCCAATCGGGTCAGCGTCTACCAGACCATGGTGGCGATTTACGAGAAAAACCCCCGCAGTTTTGCCGATGGCAATATCAACCACATTCTGGTGGGGTCCCGCATTCTGCTGCCGACCGCGGCCGAGGCGAGCGTCATCACTGATGCACAGGCCCGCGCCAAGTTCCGTAGCGACAACGCCAGCTGGAAGGGGTTAAGCCCCAAATATCTGGCTGACAAGCAGGCCCATACCGCCAAGCCGGCTGCCGCCAAACCCGCGAAGGTTGAAGCCGCCAAGACCGAGCTGGTGAAGGCTGCGCCTGCGCCGCTGCCAGTGGCGAAAGCCGCCCCCATTCCCGCCCCGGTGGTGGCACCGCAACCGGCGGCTGAAACCAAAGAAGTGGCCAAGGTGAGCGAGCCAGCGCCGAAAGAGGCGGTAGCACCTGCTCCTAGCGCAGCAGAAGGCACCACACCGGCGCCTCTGCCTTCCGATCTGGATAAACCAGTGGGCAAACCGGCCACTGAGATGGCGCTGGCACTGGAAGATGCCAATGCCCAGCTCGGCCAGGTGACCGAGATGAACCACAGGCTCAAGCTGCGTCTGCAATCCCTGACCGAAGAGGTGGAGACCCTCAAGGCCCAGCTGCAGGATCAGACGGCGCTGCAAAAAGAGATTGCCGAGCTCAAGGCCCAACCGGTCCCGCCGGCGGCAGCCGAGCCTGAGCCTGAGAAAAACTGGTTGATGGATCTGCTCTCCTCACCGCTCAACCTCGCCATGATCATTCTGCTGCCGGTGCTGCTGGTATTGGCGCTGGTGACCCTGTGGCTGCGTGCCCGTGCCCGCCGCGAACTGGAAGAGCAGGAGAAGAGCCTCTCCGAATCCACCGCCATGATGATGGATCAGGAGCAGAGCGAGTTTGATGACCTGCTGAGCGTCGATGTGACCGACAACGAGCCGGTGCGCCCTGTGCCGGATCTCAACACCCCGGATGGCTTTATGCCGATGGAGCCTGACGAGCCGGCCGCTAAGCCGGATGTCGATCTGGTGTTCAGCGACGAGGGCGAGATGGAGCTGCAGGGCTTTGAGCCTGAGCGGATGGCGGCCCAGCCAGCCAGTCGTGACCCGGATCTTGTGCCGGATCTCGATCTCGCGCTGGATGAGCCCATTGCGCTGGCCAACGAGCCCGCCATGGATCTGGCCAGCGAGTTCAACCCCAAGCCCAAGGCCGCTGACGAGATTATGAGCGAAGAGGAGCTGCAGGCAGCCCTGTTTGCCGAGCTGGATGCGGATCTCTCAGCCGACCTCGAGCCCGATTTGAGCTCCATCGACGAAGTCGGCTCCGCTGACGACGATCTGGCGAGCTTCGATCTCGGCGATTTCGACAGTGCCCTCGACGAGCCTGCTGCTGGCAAAGATGATAACGCCATTGATCTCAGTGCCGCAGAGGACGCTGACGAGAGTGCGGATGCCATGCTGGCCGAGCTCGGTCTTGAGCCTGTCAAGGCGAAGGAAGCGGAGCTGGATCTGGAGTGGGATCCCAACGAGCTGGCGCTCTCCGATTTCGAAGATGCGTTTGCCGAGGTGGAATCACATCCGGCAGATCTCCAGCCCCGTGAGCAGGCACAGGAGAGTGGCTACGTCGAGATCGACAAGCTGCTGGCTGAAGCGGATGCCACTGCGCCGGAGCAGGAGCCGTATCAGGGCTTCTCGCTGGATGTGGGGCTCGATGGCTTCCCCGAGGTGCTGCCGGAATCCACCGGGTTTGATGTGGATGCCGACGACGGCGGTGTGGGTGCCAAGCTGGATCTGGCCCGTGCCTACCTCGAGATTGACGACAAGGATAGCGCCCGCGAGCTGCTGCAAGAGGCGGCGGAGCAGGGCAGCGATCACCAGCGTGCCGAAGCCGAGAAGTTGCTCAAGCGGTTGGGCTAAAGCATCTCCCATCACGGGATCAGCAAAATGGGGGCAGCCAGCAGGCTGCCCCTCATATTTTGGCGATTTGCGATGGGGGATCATGGCCGTGCAGGCTCGCAATCCAGGCCAATTGCGCGTGTGGTGGGACTTTTCAGGCTGAGCGCGTATAATCCGCCCCGTTTCTTTCACTGCGTTTTCACAACAAGACAAGTTTATCCATGCGAATTGCCCTAGGTATTGAATATGACGGCAGCCGGTATTTCGGCTGGCAGCGTCAGCGTGAAGTGATCAGCGTGCAGGCTGAACTGGAGACGGCGCTGAGCCGGATTGCCAACCACCCTGTCTCCATCCAGTGTGCCGGACGCACCGATGCCGGTGTCCATGCGACCGGTCAGGTGATCCACTTCGATACCGAGGCGAACCGTGCCGAAGGGGCCTGGACCTTGGGGCTCAATTCCAACCTGCCGCCGGATATCGCCGTGCGCTGGGTCAAGCAGGTGGACGAGAGCTTCCACGCCCGCTTCAGCGCCACCGCCCGTCGCTACCGCTATGTCATCTACAACCACAACTACCGGCCGGCGATCCTCGGCAGTGGCGTCAGCCACTACCACGAGACCATCGATGAGGAGTTGATGCACCAGGCGGGCCAGAGCCTGCTGGGGGAGCACGACTTCAGCACCTTCCGTGCCGTCGCCTGCCAATCCAACACCCCGTGGCGCAATGTGACCCATCTGTGTGTCAGCCGCTCCGGCCCCTACATCGTGCTCGACATCAAGGCCAACGCCTTCCTGCACCATATGGTGCGCAACATCACCGGCTCCCTGCTGCTGGTGGGGCAGGGGCTCAAACCGGTGGAGTGGATTGCCGAGGTGCTGGCTGCCAAGGATCGCAATCTGGCCGGGCCGACCGCCAAGGCCGGTGGCCTCTATCTGGTCGACGTGGATTACCCGGCCGAGTTTGCTCTGCCGCAGTTGCCGCTAGGCCCGCTGTGGCTGCCAGACTCGGCACCGGGTACGACCAGTTTTTAGTAACTGCGCCCGAAAAATTGTGGTTTAATGACCCGTCATTTGTTGCCATCGAGCTATTAAGTCATTGAACAATCTAGGCTCGATGCGTTTTGTCAGGCACAAAAGCATTAAGGAATTCCATGAGCTGGCTTGAGAAGATTCTTCCCAAGAGCAAGATCACTGCGCCCCGTCGTCACAACATTCCGGAAGGGGTGTGGACCAAGTGCAGTGCTTGTGAACAGGTGCTCTACCGGGCAGAGTTGGAGCGCAACCTCGAAGTGTGCCCCAAGTGTGATCATCATATGCGCATCAGCGCCCGCGCCCGTCTCGAGAGCTTCCTCGATGAGCAGGGTCGTACCGAGATCGGTGCCGAGCTGGAGCCGCAGGATGTACTGAAATTCAAGGATTCCAAGCGCTACAAGGATCGTTTGTCTGCCGCTCAGAAAGAGACGGCGGAGAAAGATGCGCTGGTGGTGATGAAAGGGACCCTCAAAGGGGTACCGGTTGTCGCCTGTTCGTTCGAGTTCTCCTTCATGGGGGGCTCCATGGCCTCCGTGGTCGGTGCCCGCTTCGTGCGCGCCGTCGAGGAGTGCATCAAGGAAGGCCGTGGCCTGGTCTGCTTCTCCGCCTCTGGTGGTGCTCGCATGCAGGAAGCCCTCTTCTCCTTGATGCAGATGGCCAAGACCAGTGCTGCGCTGGACAGACTCACCAAGGCGGGACTGCCCTATATCTCCGTGCTGACCGATCCCACCATGGGTGGCGTCTCTGCCAGTCTGGCGATGCTGGGTGACATCAACGTGGGCGAGCCCAAGGCGCTGATCGGCTTTGCCGGCCCGCGCGTTATCGAGCAGACCGTGCGCGAGAAGCTGCCGGAAGGCTTCCAGCGCTCCGAGTTCCTGCTGGAAAAGGGTGCCATCGATATCATCATCGATCGCCGCGAAATGCGTAACCGTCTGGCCAGCCTGCTCGCCAAAATGCTGAATACTCACGTCATCGAAGAGTGAAGATGAGTTCAAACATGCAACAATCCCAAAGCCGGTCGCTTGTCGACTGGCTTTCTTATTTGGAGCAGATCCATCCGGTCAATATCGACATGGGGCTGGATCGGGTCGGTGCTGTCGCCCGGCGTATGGGGCTTACCCAGCTGCCGTTCAAGGTGATCACGGTGGCGGGCACCAACGGCAAGGGCTCCAGCTGTGCCATGGCGGCCAGCATTCTGATGGCCGCAGGCTATAAGGTCGGCGTCTACTCCTCGCCCCATCTGCTGCGCTTTACCGAGCGGGTGCGGGTCAACGGGCAAGAGCTGCCCGACAGCGATCACTGCGCCGCTTTTGCCGAGGTGGAAGCTGCTCGTGGCGAGATTGCCCTTACTTTCTTCGAGTTCGCCACCCTGGCCGGTTTGTGGCTCTTCTGCCGCGCCGCGCCCGATGTGCTGCTGCTGGAAGTGGGGCTGGGCGGTCGGCTCGACGCCACCAATGTGGTGGAGTCCGATGTCGCCATGATCACCTCCATTGCCCTCGATCACTGCGACTGGCTGGGGGATACCCGCGAAGCAGTGGCTGTGGAGAAGGCTGGCGTCTATCGCGCTGGCAAGCCCGCCATCAGCGGTGAGCCCAATCCGCCCGCGACTATTGCCAGCGAAGCCCAGCGTCTTGGCGCCAACCTGCGTCAGGTCGGTATCGATTTTCGTGGCGATGAGCACGCGAGCGGTTGGGATTATCACGGCCTCAACCAGTGGCGGGATCTGCCAAAACCGGCGCTGCCGCTGATGAACGCGGTGACCGTGCTGGCGGCGCTGGAATCCCTCGGCTTGCCGCTGCCGGAGTCTGCTATCCGCGACGGGCTGGCCAATGCCCGGCTAGCTGGCCGGATGCAGCAGCTGCAAAGTGTGCCGCTGGTGATCGTCGATGTGGCCCATAACCCCCATTCGGCAGCCTATCTGGCAGCGCAATTGTGCAAGATGCCCTGCTTGGGTGTACGCCGCGCCGTGGTCGGCATGCTCAAAGACAAGGACATGGCGGGATCCCTTGCCGAACTCGATGGTCTGATCGGCGAGTGGTATCTGGCCAGCCTCACCGGCCCGCGCGCCGCCACTGCTGCGCAGCTGGCTGCGGCGCTGGGGGAGGGCAAGGGCCCTGCCAGGGAGTTTGATGATGTCAGCGCCGCTTATCAGGCAGCGTTGGCCGCATCGAGTCCGGACGATATGGTCATTGTGTTTGGTTCGTTTTACACTGTCGCCGACATTCTGGCGGGTGTCGCCGTCTAGGCCACACCCCGACTCCCCGGCCCTCGGGCGGGGAGCCAAATCGCATATTGAGTTACGTAAAGGTAGGATTCAACTTGGCCTCGAAGTTTCAAAACCGTCTGGTGGGCACCGTCATCCTGGTGGCCCTGGTTGTTATTTTCCTGCCGGACTTGCTGGATGGTCACAAGCTGGCACAAAAGGAGGAGGCCTTTGCCAAGATCCCGCTGCGCCCCGAGCTGGAGCCTGCCAAGCCTGCGCTGCAGGTCTCGGCAGCCAGCAGCCTGCCAGCCGATCATCTGGCCAGCCAGCAACAGGCCTCTGCGGCCCAGCAGTGGCAAGTGGAAGAGGTGGCTGACCCTATGACCCTCGCCGGTCAGGGCAACGGCGCGCAGCCGGCGACAACCCCTGCCGCACCGGCGCCGGTCCAGCCGCAACAGAATGCTCAACCCAAGCCACAGCCCAAGCCGGAAGTGGTGGCCAAAAAGCCGGTCGAACCGCCCAAGCCAGCACCCAAGCCTACGCCAGCCAAATCGGTTGAAGTGGTCAAGGCTCCCGCACCGAGCAAGCCGCAGGCGGGTCAGATCAAGTCCCTCGACGATCTGATTGAAAGCAAGATGACCCAGCCGACCACCCCCGCGCCTGCTGCGGCACCGGCGCAGGGTAGCTGGATCCTCCAGCTTGGCGCCTTCAAGAACGTCGACAGCGTCAACGCGCTGGTGAGCAAGCTGCGGGCGGCGGGCTACTCTGCCCACACCTCGCCGCGCACACCGGTGCAGGGTCAGCTCAACCGGGTCTTTATCGGACCGGATGTCTCCAAGGCCAAACTGCAGGGGATGCAGGGGCGGATTTCCCAGATGACCGGCCTCAGTGGCTCGGTGGTCTCTTACAATCCGTGACGGCTTGCCGTTGGCAATGGCCCTTTGAAACAAACACCGCGCCCCGTGCGCGGTGTTTTTTATCTGGCCGTCGTGATTTTTAAGGACGGCGTCGTACAGGTCACCCCCCGGTTGGGATTTTCGGGCAGTTGGGGTAGTCTGAGCCCTTCTGCTACTCACAGGAGTTCAAGATGATCCTCTCGACGACCCCCACGCTGGAAGGCAAAACCATTCGTGAATACCGCGGCATCGTGGTTGGCGAAGCCATTCTCGGCGCCAACATTTTCAAGGATCTCTTTGCCGGGATCCGCGACATCATCGGCGGCCGCTCCGGTGCCTATGAAAAAGAGCTGGCCCGTGCCCGCGAGATCGCCTTCGATGAGCTCAAAGAACGTGCTGCCGCCCTTGGCGCCAATGCGGTGGTCGGCATCGATATCGACTACGAGGTGGTGGGGCAAAATGGCAGCATGCTGATGGTCAGCATCAGTGGCACCGCCGTGGTGGTCTGATCGGGCACCCGCCTCTGCATGGGCAATGAGCCGATAACCGGGTTATCGGCTTTTTTATTGCCAGTCTGATACGTGGCGGCTGGCAGGGTTATCACTCAACTCATTGATTTTAAATATTTATATTTATTAATAATTCCGCTGGCCGGTTTTATTTTTTTTAACTGGGTGGCCCGAGAGGGCCAAGCTAGAGTGCCGCCATCAGGAACGACACCGCTCACGGACGAGGTTCTCTTCTCTTGAAGGCGCATCACTATGAATCAAAAACCTGCTCTGCTGACCCTTGTCATGCTGGCCATGACAGCCCATGCCGGCAGTGCCCTCGCGGCGCTGCCCAATTTCAGCGCCACTTGTCCCACCGATATCCGGGTCAAGTCACAAGGGGGCAACGTCTTTATCAATGGCAAGAAGGCGACCCTGAAAACACTGGCGCCCGCCGCCTATTCGGCCACAAACGGCAAGGTGGTCATCGGGATCACCTTCGATCTGCCCGCCAGCGAACCCACCCTGGATTACGTCATCAAGCATGATCGCCGGGCCCACGGCTTTTGCACCGTGCACGCCTGGTCGGCGGGCAAGGCAGCCGCACTGCCGATGGCCAAGGGAGACTCGCCCTATCAGGGCAAGTGGATCGCCAAGAACCGCGAGACAGGCGCCACGGTGGCCAATATTCAGGTGGATGGCAAGGAGCAGGTGTGGGTCAACGGAGTCAAGGTGAAGGCGAAACGGGCCGATGGCGCGCTGCAGTTTCGTCAGGGCACCATCCTCTACACCTTGCAGGGGGATCCGCGCATTCGCGATGAGAGCGACTGGAATGACAGCGATGTTCAGAATACCGGCCCCATCCGGCTCGAGTAACAGACGTGCCGTGCCACGGTTTGGTCATTGATGCAAAAAACAGAGAGCGGCATGGCCGCTCTCTGTTTTGTTGTCTCTATTGGTTGATCGCCGTGCGGGGCTAGATGCCGTGGATGGCGTTGGCTTCCCCATACCAGTCCAGCTTGTCGGCCAGAGTGACCACTGTGCCGATGATGATGAGGCTCGGGCTTTTCACCTGACGGGCCAGCTCGGCCAGCTGTTGCAGCTCGCCGCGCACCACCCGCTGACTGAGCTGGGTGCCTTGCTCCACCAGCGCCACCGGGGTGTGACCGGGCATGCCGTGGGTTTGCAGCGCATCCTGAATGCGGGCGGCGTGGGCCAGCCCCATGTAGAACACCAAGGTCTGGCGGGGGGCCGCCAGCGCCGACCACTCCTGGGCGATATTGCCCTCCTTGTCGTGGCCGGTGATGAACTGCACCCGCTGGGCGTGATCACGGTGGGTGAGGGGAATGCCGCTGTAGGCGGCGCAACCCGATGCAGCCGTGATGCCCGGTACCACCGAGAAGGGGATGCCCGCCTCGGCCAGGGTTTCCAGCTCCTCGCCACCCCGGCCAAAGATAAAGGGATCGCCCCCCTTGAGCCGCACCACCTGTTTGCCGAGGCGAGCCTGCTCCAGCAAAAGCTGGTTGATCGCCTGCTGGGGCACACAGTGGCGGCCCGCCTCCTTGCCAACAAAGATCCGCTCGGCATCCCGGCGAACAAGCGCCAGCACCTCCTGCGAGACCAGCCGGTCATAGACCACTACATCCGCCTGTTGCAGCTGCTGCAAGCCGTTCAGGGTGAGCAGCCCCGCATCGCCGGGGCCTGCGCCCACCAGGGTGACGCTTCCCTTGCTCAGCACCGGCTCATTCAATAGCTCAGCGACGCTCTGCTCGGCGGCCTGCTGCTGGCCGCGGGCCAGTTGGCGGGCGAGGCGATCGTGGCTAAAGAGCCGCTCCCAGAAGTGGCGGCGGGCCAGCTTGTCCGGAATGAGTTTGACCCGCTCGCGCAGCTTGCCCGCCAGCGCCGCGAGCTGGCCGAGGTGTTGCGGCAGCATGGCTTCGAGTTTTTCCCGCAGCTGGCGGCTCAGTACCGGTGCCGCGCCTGCGCTAGAGATGGCCACCATCAGCGGCGAGCGGTCGATGATGGCGGGCATGATGGCGCTGCAGTGGGCCGGAGAGTCCACCACATTGCAGAAGATCTGGCGCAGGCTCGCCTCATGAAAGACCTGATGGTTGACCTCTGGCTGGTTGGTGGCGGCTATCACCAGCCACTTGCCATCGAGCAGTTCGGGATGAAAGCCGGCGGCGCAGACGGTCAGGCGACCCTGCTCGGCCCAGCTCATCAGTTGGGGTTCCAGGTGCGGGGCATTGATGGTGATCTTCGCCTTGGCATCGAGCAGCAGGCGCGCCTTGCGCACCGCCACCTCACCGCCGCCGACGATCAGGACCGGCTTGTTTTGCAGCTGACAGAAGAGAGGGAGAAAGTCCATAACAGGCTCCGGATGCAGGCCCGCTCGCAATGCCGCGCCGGGCGAGATAGCAGGGCGCGCCGTGACGCACCCCGGATGGTCGGGGGAAAGATCCCCCGACGGGAATAAAAAAGGGGAAGGGTGATCTACGCCCTGGCCAACGACAGATCCCCACCGGTGTCGGCCACTTGATCACGCTTCCCCAAACGAGGTTTTTCCTATTGCACCGCTTTGACGTGCATGTTGGCGACGTACTGATCTTCGGCCCAGAATATGCGGTCAGCGACCATGGCTTCCGGGTTGAGGGTGACGCCGCGCAGCACCCGCTCCTTGAACTTGTGATAACCGGCCCGGTCGATAAGGTGACCCATGTGCAGGTAGATGGGTTTGCCATCCAGCATCTCGGCCTCGAACTCGAACAGGTTCTTGATCACCGCATGCAGCACCTCTTCGGTCACCCAGTTGAGGAACAGCTTGCCGGTACGGGGGGTCTTCTTGCTGGTGCGGCCCCCCAGCTTGACCATGTAGAGCTGCTTGGGATCCCGCTGCCAGGCCAGGGTCGGGCAGGCCAGTACGCACTCGCCACAGCCGATGCACTTGCTCTCCTCCTTGACCGCCTTGCCATGCTTGATGGCGAGGCAATCCACCGCGTGGTGGCTGCATGCCTTGACGCAGGCGCCGCAGCCGATGCAGCGCTCGGCATTGAAGTGGATTTTGGCGATGCCGAGGATGCCGAAGTCGGCCATGTTGGCCTTGGCGCAGTCGTTGGGGCAGCCAGCGATCACCATCTTGAGGTGATAGGGGTTGGGGTAGAGGTGTTTCTCCATCCGCTGGGCCAGCCCGGTGCAGTCGATATTACCCTTCTGGCAGATGGTGTTGCCCTGACAGGCTACGATGTTGCGCCCACCGATGGTCTGGTAACCGGCTGTGGTGTCCTCTACCTCGATGCCGCAGGTCTCCACCTCGATCTCCTTGATAAAGGGTTCGAGTGCGGCGTTGACCTTGTCCATGTCCTGATACTTGATGCCGGGCATCGCCAGCTTCTGGCGGGTGGTGAGGTGGATCAGGCCGTTGCCATACTGTTCGGCGATCTGCTGGGCCACTGCCAGCAGGTGGGCGGGCATGATCCCGCCTGGAATGCGTACGCTGATCATCGCTTCGCCGCGCACCTTGGAGAGGCGGTATTCGTTCTTGGCGCGGGCCTTGATGATGTCGATATCGAGACTCATGGTGTTCTCCCTCAGTCGATCAGATGCTGGGCCTGGTCAAAACGAAAGACCGGTCCATCCACGCAGATATAGGTGTCGCCCATCCGGCAGTGGCCGCATTTGCCCACGGCGCAGGCCATGCGGCGTTCGTAGTCGACCCAGATGCGATCCTTGGGGATGCCCCGTTCGAGGAAGGCGAGCACCACGAAGCGGATCATGATGGGGGGGCCGACCACGATCACCTGGATGTCCTCCTTGTCAGCGAGATCCAGCTGATCGATGTAGTCGGTGACCCGGCCGATGCGAAACTGCTCGCTCTCCTTGCCCTCGTCCAGGGTGACGATGAGGTTCTGCTGCTCGGCCCAGAGCGGCATCTCGTGGCGATAGAGCACCGCCTGCTCGTTCTTGAAGCCGAGGATCATGTCGAGGGACTTCACCTCTTCCGGATGTTTGCTGAAGCGGCGCAGCAGCCCCTTGACCGGCGCGACGCCGGTGCCGCCCGCTACCACGATGAGGTGCTGGTTGCGGTAGGTCTCCAGCGGGTAGCCGTTGCCGTGGACGCCGCGCATCCACACCTTGTCGCCTACATCGAGGGCAAACAGCGCATCGGTCACTTTGCCGACTTTGCGGATCAACAGATCCACATAGCCATCGCCATAGTCGGAGACCGAGATGGGCGCTTCGCCGACGGTGGGCAGGGAGATCTCCACAAACTGGCCGTAGTGGACATCAAAGTCGCGGGAGACCCGAAAGTTCCACTCCAGCTCGGTGTGACGCTCGATGGCCAGAATGGTGTAGGCCTTGGGCAGCAGGCGGTTTTCGACCATGTCCTGCTGCGGTTCTGCTGTTGCGGTTTGCTGGCACTGGCACATATCAGTTCGCCCCCTGCGCGTGGTCGGTTGCGATGGTCTGTTCGACCACATCGGTCATCTTGTTGATGATGTTGCTAAAGGAGATGTAGTGAGGGCAGCGATCGTCGCAGCGGCCGCAGCCGACGCACATGTGCTCCTCCCCCTGACGGGCCTTGTAGTCGTTGACCTTGTGCAGGGCGCGATAACGCAGGCGCTCGCCATGCTTGGTGCGAAAGCCGTGGCCACCGGCCATGTCGCTGAAGCCATCCACCATGCAGCTGGCCCACTGGCGACGGCGCTCACCCTGCTTGGGGTTCTCTGCATAAGTGAGGTCGTGCACGCTGTAGCAGCTGCAGGTCGGGCAGGAGGTGGTACAGCGGCCGCAGCCGATGCAGCGGCTGTCGTACTCGGCCCAGACCGGATGAGCGGTGAGGATCTGGCGGATCCGCTGGGGGTCGTTACAGACACTGTCCGGGGTGCGTACCTTGACCGGGTTGCTCTGGACAAATTCCGGGGTGAAGTCATCGGATTCACCGAGCTCGGCAAAGTAGCCGAGCAGCTCGGGATCCTTCACCTCGATGCGGGCTCCCTCATCGCTCAGACGAATGGCGGCGGCGTAGTCCCGGGTCTCGTTGCTGCCCATGGAGACGCAGAAGCAGTTCTCGAAGCTCTCGCGGCACTCCAGCAGTACCAGCTTGAGCTTGCTGCGCAGCCGGGCGTAGTAGACGTCGCTGTTCTGGCCGTTTTTCAGGTAGACCTGATCCAGCCTGCGCAGAGCGTGGATATCACAGCTGCGCAAGAACAGCAGGGTGGGCTTGGCCTCTACCTTTGATTCGCGCAGCTCCAGATTGTCGAAGTGGAACAGGGTCTGGGTGATGGGGAGCACCACCTCTTTCGGGGAGAAGTGGGACTTCTCCTGCCACACCAGATCGGCCGGATGACGGATGCTGTGATAGGTGACGTTGTCGGTGTCGGAGAAGCGGCCGCCCCGATATTCGGCCGCGGGCGCCATGATCCGGTAATCGGGCAGCAGCCGCTCGAACAGCTGCGCCAGCGCGGGATGGGTGAGAAGAAACGACATAAATAAACACCTTGTATGAGGGTGAGATGCCCTGGCATAGGGATGAGGAGCGGGCCGGGTGTCTGGCACCGGTTCTGGCCGCGCTTGCCTCGCCACGGTCTGTTTTTATGACTCATGTTGCTCAACTGACCCGATTGTTATTGTGTTGGCGGCGCGTGCGTCGCGGCAGGTCGGGTCATGCCTGTAAAACCCTTATCAATTGAGCAGGGCGGCCTGATAGCCTGCGCACTTGCCCATCACGTATCCCATCTCCAGCTTGTTGATATCGCGGGTGAAACGGGAAACGGGGAAGTAGTCGGCCGGGGCGATCACCTCGATCTGGCAGTCCTCCGGCGGATTGGCGATAAAATCGAGCGCCTCGTTGTAGCTGCGATCCCGCTGCTCCAGCGCCTGTGCCAGCGCGGGACGGGTCTTGAGCAGGGTACGGATCATCCAGGGGAAGGGCATCGGCTTGAGCCGATAGCCGAGCGGCTCGGAGAGGATCACCGTCAGGTGACGGGCACCGCGGCGGTAGGCCTCGATCACCGGGATGGAGTCGGCCACCCCGCCATCTGTCATCGGTACCCCGTGTACCTCCGGGTATTCGTGGGAGGCGAGGGGAATGGCGCAGCTGGCGGGCAGCACCTCGTTCATGTTCTCCGGCTTGACCCGGATGTACTCAGCCTTGCCGGTCAGGGTATTGGTCACCACCGCATAGAAGGGGATGCCGGTCTCCCGGTAGGCGTGAATGTCGAGGGGATACTTGCGACAGCTGGTGTTCCACAGCCAGTGGATATCCACCAGATTGCCCCCCTTGGCAAAACGCAGGGGATCCATAAACTGCTGGCTGCATGCCAGTTTGGTCAGGATCTCGTGGCTGCGGCCATGCTGGCTGGCGAGATAAGCCAGCAAGTTGGTGGCCCCCGCCGAGACGCCGATGGCGAAGTCAAAGGGGCGATAGTCATGCTCGATAAACGCATCCAGCACGCCGCTGGCAAATATGCCGCGCATGGCGCCGCCTTCTACAACCAATGCGCTGGGGGATGCGTTTTTGTTCATGACAGGCACCTCATTGATAAGTCAGAGAGAAAAAGTGGGAAAGAGAACGTTCGGGCTGTCAGGCCGACCGTTCTGACAACCAACCGGGGTTGGCCATCGCAATGAGGTCATTCTAGGAAGGGGATAGTGTTTAGAATATCTGTTAATAATGAATCAAGTGTTTTGTATTTCTAAACGACACTGATAAACCCGTTGTGATCAAAGGGGTTGTGTAGGAGTCTCAACGACTCTGTGATGGCTGGATATTGGCAAGGATGAGTGTGTCATGACGTTATTGGTTCCCCCGCAGCTCCGATGTGGCGATACCATCGCTTTTTTCTCCCCCTCCAGCGCGGCGACCGCCTGGGCACCCAACCGTTTTGCCCGCGCCAGAGCCTTTCTTGAGGGGCAGGGCTTTAGGCTCAAGGCGGGCAGCCTCACCGGCCAGCAGGATCACTGGCGCTCCGGTTCCATCGCCGCGCGGGCCGAGGAGCTCAACGCCCTTATTCGCGACCCAGAAGTGCGCTGCATCATGTCGGTGATTGGCGGCAGCAACTCCAACTCCCTGCTGCCCTACCTCGATTTTGATGCGCTGAGGCGCGATCCCAAGATCATTGTTGGCTACTCCGATGTGACGGCGCTGCTGCTCGGCATCCATGCCCAAACTGGCCTGGTTACCTTTTATGGCCCGGCGCTGGTGGCCTCCTTTGGCGAGTTGCCGCCGCTGGTGGATGAGACGCTGGCCAGTTTTTTACAGATTGTGCTGGCCGATGACGCTGGCGTCCCCTGCACGTTGCCTACGCCAGCACAATGGAGCGATGAACGGCTGGACTGGGAGAACCAGACCCGGGCCAAGCAGTGCCAGCCCAATCGGCTGATCTCGGTGGGCTCAGGCCGGGTTGAGGGGCGGCTGATGGGCGGCAACCTCAACACCATGGCGGGGATCTGGGGCTCCCCCTATATGCCGCCCATCGAGCGCGGTGATATTTTGCTGCTGGAGGACAGCCTGAAATCTGCCGAGACGCTGGAGCGCTCCTTTGCCCATCTCAAGCTGTGCGGGGTGTTTGAGCGGATCGGCGCGCTTATCCTCGGCAAGCACGAGTTGTTCAACGATCAGGGTAGCGGCAAGCGCCCCCTCGATATCCTGCTGGAGGTGGTGGGGGAGCCAAACTTCCCCATTCTGGCGGAGTTTGACTGCGCCCATACTCACCCCATGCTGACGTTGCCGCTGGGCATCGAGGCGGCACTCGATCTCGACCGCCAGCAGCTCACGCTACAGGAGCACTGGTGGCGAGCAGAATGAGCACGAAATGAATGTCAAAAAACAAGGCCGCTTAGCGGCCTTGTCTGTTTTTGTGGGGCGTGATCAGGGCAGGGCATCGGGCCGGAAGCTGGCGCGGATCTGCGGCACTAGGCTTGAAGGGTCGAACCCTTTCTCCTCGCCCAGCACCGGATGGAGCAGGGGCTTCTCTTCGATGGGGGTGATTTCCCCCGCCAGCAGCTGGCGGGTGGCCTGACCCATCTGGTAGAGCTGGCGCACCGGCGCAAACTGGGTCGCCAGATTGAGGGGATCATCGGCGCGGGTGAAGGCCATCATGGGGATCTGGTAGGTGGCATCGCGTGCCGGCTTGTCACCGTGAATGCCCTTGCCGGCAGACATCAAAAACGGCTGGTGATCGCCAAAGGCCACCACCAGATAGCGCTTGCCCGACTGGTCGAGGGTCTTGAGCAGCCGCTCCAGCGAGGCCATGGCATCCACCACCCCTGTGTAATAGGTGTTGAGCAGCTGGGTGTCACTCTCGCTCTGGTTCGGGCAGGCGCCGCTGCGCTCCTGCCCCTGATAGCGGGGGCCATCGAAGGGGCCATGCCCCTGCATGGTGACCGCATAGGCAAACAGCGGTTTGTCATCTTGTTCGCCGCGCTTGAGCAGGTGGTCGATCAGCGCATCATCGGAGATATAGAGCCCCTTGTGCTCGAGGGTGGTGAAGCGGGTGTCGAACCAGCGCTCCTCATAGCCGAGCGCCGGGATCGCCTTGGCGCGCCCCCAGAACTTCTCTACATAGGGGTGGGCAAACAAGGTCTTATAGCCGCTTTGTCTGGCGCTCTGGGCCAGTCCCGGCACCTGCTGTGAGAGGTAGTAGTAGGGCACCACCCCCTGCTTGAGCAAGCCCACCGGAAGGCCGGTGTTCATCTCGAACTCCGCCAGCACCGTCATGCCGCCGGTGGTGGGGGAGTGGATGGTTTTTTGCCACTGCTGCACGCTGGCGGGCAGGGAGAGGGTGGGAGCCGGGGCGCAGATCCGCCCCTTCCAGTCGAGCCAGAGCGACTCATATTGCAGCACGATCACCAGATCCCAGCGCGGCGCAATGCCCTGGGGCGGATAACTCAGCCGCGGGGTCAGCTCGTTGATCTGCAAGGGGTAGCGAAACACGCTGCCGCTTTGCAGCATCTCGTCCACCAGATTGAACAGATAGAGGCCGGGGCCGGAGCGGATGATGTCCCTGTGGTAGTTGACCGCGCGATCCACGTAGCGAATGTTGGCCCCCAGCAGCTTGTTGCCGGTCTGGGTGGCAAAGACGCAGAGGGCAAAGAAGGCGACGGTGGCCGCGGCTGTGCGCAACACCCAGCGTGACAGGGCAAAGCGCCAGCAGAGAAACAGTGCCAGCAAAACGGTGAAGATGGGCAGGATGGGGTGCTGGTCGAGCAGGATCCGCAGCAGCGCCAGCAGGTTGCCAAAATCATCACCCCCGAGCGGCACGCCGTAGATGGCGATCTTCATAAAGTTGGCCAGCAGACCTATGCCAGAAAGCGCGGTAAAGACCAGCCCCATATAGAGGTTGAAGCCCGCCAGCGCGCAGAGGCTCCAGCCCAGCACCATGCTGCCCCAGGCCAGATAGTAGTGCTCCGGCCGAAAGCCTGACCAGAGCAGAAATTCCCCCAGCTTGAACACCACGAAGCCGTGCAGCAGCACGAAGGTGAGGTTGCCGAGCAGCAGGCTGCCGATGATCCGCCAGCGCAGGCTGCGGCGCAGCTTTGGTAGCACCGTCTTGAGCACGGCGGCGCTCAGGGCCAGCACCAGGGTCAGGCTCACCACCAGATAGGTGAGGTTGAAGCCCTGTTCCGGCAGGGTTTGCAGGATCTGGCTGAAATCGCCGCTCTCGGGGCGATCTTTTAGCAGCAGACCGATGCGCAGCTGATAACGGCTGGCCAGTGCATCGTCCGGGGCGCGCAGGGTGCTGTTGAGATCCAGGGTGCAGCGGTTATTGCGGCACACCTGACGTTTATCCACCGCTTGACTCAGCTGGTCGATCCGCTCCCCCTTGTCGTTGAGCAGCTCCACCCGCACCTTGTCCCCCGCTTGCAATGGCCCTCGCAACTGCCACTGACTGCGCACCACCAGATAGAGACCGCGGCTGTCGCTTTTATAGAGCAGGGCGTGGCGGGTGAGGGTGGCCAGCGGGTTGTCGGCGGGGCCCAGCACCAGCGGCTGGGCACGGCCCAGCCAGCTGCCGGGATTGATCAGCGGCAACAACAGGGTCAGCAGCAGCAATCCGCCCAGCAGGGCAAGCAGCAGAGAGGGCAGACTCAGGACGCGGGGGCGGCCTGAGGAGGGGCGATTCATATAAGCTCATCCTTTGAGCGAGTGAGGGAGAGATCGTTCATCCGCATAGAGTTTGACCCGATGGTGCGGGCCTTGTTTCAGCTTGTCAATTTAATGACCACTTAATGAATATTTGGTTACAGCTCAACCTTGCAAATTGTGATCCCGATCGAGGGGTTGTTCGGAATATGTGATGAAAGCGTCATCATGGGGTTTTGCCACTGGCTTGGGAGGGATCTGCTGTTTAGTCTCTCGATAGCGACTGGAGGTACATGTATGAATCCCAAAGTGATGGCACGTCAGGCCAGATTGCTGCGCATGCTGGAGAGCAAGGAAGAGATCCGGATCGGACGCGAGCGCGACTGCCCGCTGCCGCTGGCCCAACTGGTCAAGCTGAAGGATAGCCATCCGGCTGTGGTCAAGGTCTATCGCCACGGTCTCACCGCCGAGGTGTTTCACCTCAAGGTGGAGGGGCATCACTGGTGCCTCAAGCGGCGCCGTCAGGATTCGCTGGTGGCCAACCTCGATGGCAAGACCGCCTTTCTGACCGAGCTGGAGCGGCGGCGCGAAATCGAGGCGCTGCGCGAGCTGCACCCTACCGTCCTCTCCCACGTGGTCTGCACCAGCTTTGGCTCGGCGCGTGCCGGGGTGCTGGTCTCCCCCTGGTTGCGGGGCGTGCCGGTCCATCAGCTCAACGAACGCAATCTGGCCCAGATGCTGGAGGTGCAGGGGGAGCTGGCCCGCTGGGGCTGGTTTGACTGGGACCCGAGCCCGGGCAACCTGCTCGATGACGGCGAGCAGATCTGCGTGTTCGACTTTGGCTATATGTGGACCTTTGATCCCCGCTTTGAATACAACTCCAATGGTCTGGTCGACCCGCAGTTCCATGTGCCGGAGCGACTGGAGACCCGCACCCTCTCGGGGCTTTGGCTCGATGAGGCCGATCCTCTGCCGCAATTTCGCTACTGGCGCGAGCTTTGCCTGAAATGGGTCAAACGGGAGATCCATCACCTGATCCGCGAAGGGGCCAGCGCGCCCGTGCTGGCCCGCCTGCACGCCCTGCAAGGGGAGTGGAGCGCCGCGCTGGCGAGCGACGACGCGCTGGTCGCCAACTGGTGGCGGGACATGTATCGCAGCCACCGGCTCGATGTGGCCGATGATCTGAGCGGCCAGAGCTGCGGCCCGCTTACCCTGCGTCGCCTCGACTGGTTGATGCAGGCAGTGACGGATCACTATCCGCTGCTGGTGGACAATCTCTCGCCTCAGGAGACGGAGCTCGGCCAGACCGGGCTGCTGGCCCGCTTGCAGCAGCTGCGTCGGGAAGCCGTGGCCTGTCAGTTGCCAGCCACCAGCCTTGCCTGAGCTAACACATCCGCGGAATACAAATGAACAGGGCGCCGTGTTGGCACCCTGTTGCATGGTCTGGTTCGCCTCGCGGTGAGGGTCAGTCCAGCAGCTCCTGATGGAGGCGGTTGACGATATTGCCCGCCTCGCTCTCCTTGACCAGGAAGCAGAGGTTGTGGGCGCTGGCGCCGTAGCAGATCATCCGGATGTTGTGCTCGCGCAGGGCGTCAAAGACCTGACTGCCCACCCCGTTCACTTCGCTCATCCGGTTGCCGATAAGCGCCACCAGTGCCAGACCGGTTTCCACCTCCACCTTGCAGAGCTGGCCCAGCTCGGCCAGTACCTTGTCGCTCAGGATCGGTTCGCCGTTACTCTGGCTGCCGGTGTGATCCAGCGTCAGCGACACGCTCACCTCCGACGTGGTGATGAGGTCGACCGAGATGCGGTGACGGGCCAGAATGCCGAACACTTCGGCCAGAAATCCGTAGGCGTGGAACATGTTGAGGCTGTGCAGGGTCACCAGCACCTGCTGGCGGCGCAGGGCGACGGCGCGAAACAGCGGGCTTGAATCTGTGCTGGCGCGGATCCAGGTACCACCGGCGGCGGGGTCCTTGGCGGAGCCGACAAACACCGGAATATTCTGGCGCACCGCCGGTTGCAATGTGGCGGGGTGCAGCACTTTGGCGCCGAAGGTGGCCATCTCGGCCGCTTCGACAAAGCTGATTTCGGGAATGGGGCGGGCGCGGGTGACGAGGCGCGGATCCGTGGTGTAGATGCCGGGCACATCGGTCCAGATCTCGATACTGGCGGCATCGAGTGCTTCGGTGAGCAGGGCCGCGCTGTAGTCAGAGCCGCCGCGCCCCAGCGTGGTGGTGCGGCCATCGCCATCGGCACCGATAAAGCCCTGGGTGATGATGAGGCTGTCGCCAAGCTGCGGGCCCAGCGTCTGCTGGCAGAGGGTTCGGGTGGTGGCCAGATCGACGGTGGCCTTGCCAAAGCGGCTGTCGGTGCGCATCAGCTGGCGCACATCCTGCCAGTGGGCCTTGACGCCGCGCTGGCGCAGCAGTTCGGTAAAGAGGCGGGTAGACATCAGCTCGCCGCAGGCGATGAGGCGATCGGCCAGCTCTGCATCGGTATGTTGGTGGGCTTGCTGGGCCATGAGGCGGATCTCGTCCAGCTGGCCATGAATGAGGGCGCTCACATCAACAGGGTTGCCGAGATCGGTCAGAATGGCCTGCTGGATCCCGGCCAGTTTGGCCAGCTGCTCGTCGCGGCCCGCTTCGTCCAGCTCCCCTTGTGCCAGAGCGACCAGCAGGTTGGTGACACCGGCGCTGGCGCTCAGCACCACCACCCGGGTGGCGGGATTGGCCAGCACGATATCGGCGCAGTGATTCATGGCCGGGAAGTTGGCGACACTGGTTCCGCCAAACTTGGCGACATTGATCGGGCTCATTGCTTACTCCTGTCTTATTTTAAGATTCCGGTTCCATCGGGCAAAAAAGAGAGGAGGAGGCTGAAAATGGCAGGAATGAACGAAACTATCCCGGCCAGAAGCACTCCACCTGCAGAGCCCATCCCGTACCGCCCCTGACAGGGCGCGGTGGGGGATGATCACTACCGATGACAACCCGGGGGATTCAGCCCCCGCAGCCGACGTTGAGGTTACCAGTCTCCTCACTCGTCTCGGCGCTGCTCCCCCTGACCCAAGTTCACCGGACGCTGGCGTCCTCCCTTGGGCTGCCTGGGCAGCGCTCCTCTTCTGGCTCCACCAGGGCGGTGGAGTGCATTTAGAAATACCCTGCGTTGGATTGCACTGTCAATCGAGTTTGTGAAAAAGTTCAAATTGTCAGCTAACTCAACGCAGGATCAATGACTTAGGCAATGGTCTTTGACAAAACCTTGGAACGGCGCTGCCAGTTGTAGAGACGCTGGCGCGCCACCGGCAGATCTTCCACTTCCAGCGGATCGAAGCCCCGCTCCCGGAACCAGTGGATGGAGCGGGTGGTGAGCACGAACAGGCGGCGAATGCCGAGCCGTTTGGCCCGCTCGGCCACCTTGGCCACCAGCTGATCCCCCCGGTTGGAGTTGCGATAGTCGGGGTGGATGGCGACGCAGGCCATCTCCGCCATCGCCTCTTCCATAAAGCAGTAGAGGGCCGCGCAGCCGATGATGAGGCCATCGCGTTCTATGATGGTGAACTTGTCGATCTCCATCTCCAGCTGCTCGCGGGAGCGGCGCACCAGAATGCCTTCCTCCTCCAGCGGGCGAATGAGATCCAGAATGCCACCGATATCTTCGATGGTGGCGGCGCGGGCCTGCTCGGCACTTTCCCGCACGATCTGGGTGCCGAGGCCGTCGCGGCTGAACAGCTCCTGCAACATGGCGCCATCATCCTGATAGCTCACCAGATGGGAGCGGGGCACCCCGCCACGGCAGGAGGCAATGGCCGCACGCAGGTAGCGGGCGGTGCCGGACATCTCTTCGCCCGCCTGCTCCAGCTCCACCAGCAGCTCTTCGGCCTGCTCGGGGAAGAGCTCGGAGATGGCTTCACCGCGCCTGTCCATTACCCCCTGGGTGCTGCTGAAGCAGATGAGCTTGTCCGCCTTGAGGTCGACCGCCACCCGGCGGGCCACCTCTTCGGAGCTCAGGTTAAAGCTCTCGCCGGTGACCGAGCAGCCGATGGGGGAGATAAGCACCAGACTCTTCTGGTCGAGCTGGCGGGTGATGCCCTCCACGTCGATGCGGCGCACCCGGCCGCTATGGCAAAAGTCGATGCCATCATCCACCCCCAGCGGCTGGGCAGTGACGAAGTTGCCGCTCACCACGCTGATCCGTGCCCCCTGCATGGGGGTGTTGGCGAGCCCCATGGAGAGCTGGGCGGTGATGTCATATTGCAGGCCACCACACACCTGTTTGATGATGGTGAAGCTCTCGTCATCGGTGACCCGGATCCGCTTGTGATACTGGGCCTCGATACCGGCGCGGGCCAGCGCTTCATCGTTTTGCGGACGTGAACCAAACACCAGCACCAGGCGTATGCCCAGTGTCTGCAGCAGGGCGATATCGCTGACGATATTGGCGAAGTTGGGGTGGCAAATGGCTTCTCCCCCCATCATCAGCACAAAGGTGGCGCCCCGATGCACATTGACATAGGGGGTGGATTGCCGGAAGGCATTGACCAGACTGGGTTCGCGTTCACGCACTTGATATTTCTTCCATAAAAAAACAGCGATTGGCTCAATATATGAAAATTAATTCACAAATCAAGACTAAATATTGATTTTGGCCGTTTCTGGTCTACGAGGGGCGGCTTGGCCGTGCGGATCGGGAAAGGATGGTTGGAAGTGCAGACGGCCGCCGGGGCGAGCGGGGAGGGGCCCGCCGGTTGATCCGGCGCGATAAACTGCTATCTTCGATGCTCCTTTTCGTCAGCTGTGTGATTTCACAGGGTTTTATACAAGGACAGAATTCATGGAACAGATTATTTCACCGGCAGATGCCCTGCCGGGACGACGCGAAGCGATGGTGATTGGTCAGCAGCATGCGGTGAATGGCAACCCGACCCAGGGCCCCTGGCCCGAGAACATGGAGATCGCCTGGTTTGGCATGGGTTGCTTCTGGGGTGTGGAGCGCCTGTTCTGGCAGCAGCCGGGCGTCTACTCTACCGCGGCCGGTTATCAGGGCGGCGTGACCCAGAATCCCACCTACAAAGAGGTGTGCAGTGGCCTGACCGGCCATGCCGAGACGGTGCAGGTGGTGTTTGATCCGGCGGTGATCAGCTACGGCGACCTGCTCAGACTGTTCTGGGAGCAGCACGATCCGGCGCAGGGGATGCGCCAGGGCGGGGACATTGGCACCCAGTATCGCTCGGTGATCTTCTATGGCGACGAGAGTCAGCAGATCATTGCCCAGCAGAGCATGGCGGCCTACCAGCAGGCGATGGCGGCAAGCGGCGACAGCCGTGCCATCACCACCCGCATTCTGCCGCTGGCGCCCTTCTACTACGCCGAGGATTACCATCAGCAATATCTGGAGAAAAACCCGGATGGTTACTGCGGATTGGGTGGCATTGGAGTCTGTTTGCCGCCCAGCCTGAACCGCTGAACAGGTTTGTAGTCGATTTCTTAATAAAAGTGAAAATAAATGGTCGGAGGAGGGAACTTATTGCGACCAGTCGGGACTAACTAGGTAGCGTCCAGGGATCGGATGCAAAGTCCAGACACATTTCTTGCCTTGATAACCGCCTGATGAATGAACGCACTGGCGGGTTGAAAATGATAGCAAGCAGGGCTGCCCACCAAGGCGGCCCTTTTCCTTATCTGCTGCTTTGAAATCTTGCGCTGGGCGGGAGAGCCGGACGGCAGATCAGCCGATGGCGCTGTCGAACAGGTTCTTGATGAGATCGATAAACTCGATGAGGAAGGTTTTCTGTTCCGGGGTCGGGGCGCGCAGCCAGACGGCGGAGAGCACCTCTTCCAGGTCGGCGACCACGGCGTCGGCCTCCTGCATGATGGCGAAACGCACCTTGGGATCGAGCTGGGGATTTTGCTCGCAAATGGCCATCAGGTTGCTGGCAACACGGCCACTGACCAGATCTTCGATGGTCTCTTCACCATCGTTCTGCTGCTGGGATTCAAACAATCCCAAACTCTCCACCAGATACTCGATCAGCGAGATATAGCCTTCACTTTCTACCACCATGGTTGCTGCCTCAATACAGTAACAATACGAAAATTAAGCGTATTTTAGTGGCTTGCCCTAGCTTGGCAAGCAGCAGTGCAGGCGATGGCGAGTAAAACTGACTCCGCCCCGCTCCACGCACTCCAGCCCGGTCAACGTAAAGCCATGTCGTAAAAATAGCTCATAACTGAAGGCGCTGGCCTCGGTGGTGATGAGGGTCATACCGAGCCCTCTGGCCCCCGCGAGCGCTGTGGTGAGCAGCAGATTGCCCAGCCCTTGGCGCTGATGGTCGGCGCTGACATAGAGCAGGCTGAGGTGGCCATCGGGGCTCAGGGTGACAAAACCGAGGGGCACATTTGCCTGCTCCGCTACCCAGCCGTGGTGCTCGCGCAGTTGGCTGACAAAGCCCGGATGTTGTGAACCGAGGGCCCACTGCTCCACCTGCTCGGCGCTGTAGTGCTCGGGGCCGCTGCGTCGCACCGCCTGCTCAAACAGGGTCACGAGGGCGGGGATATGTGCCTCGCCAAGGGGGACAATGCAAAGTGCTGGACTAAGTGCTGGGGTCATAAGGTTGGGCCGTCAGTAGGGGGGAGGGGGCGCGGCGCCTGTGGTCGTTTGGCTTTGGGCAGACCCGCGACAACCCGCTCATAGGAGTGGTGCACCCAGCCCTGCCACAGATCATCCGGCAAGGTGCTGTTCAGGGTCACTGTGTTCCAGTGTTGCTTGTTCATATGCCAGCCCGGTTTGACCTCGGGGTGGATCTCGCGCAGCAGCAACGCCAGCTCGGGCTCGCATTTGAGGTTGATGGTGAGCGGCTCGGCCTGCCAATCCACCAGCGCGAACATCTTGCCCGCGATGCGGTAGACCAGGATCTCCGGGCCAAACGGGGTATCTTCGGTGGCGCCCGGCAGGGTCAGCAGAAAGTGGCGCAAACGGGTCAAATCCATGGAGAGTTCTCGCGCAAGGGGTGATCCGGGTCATGTCAGGCGCATATCTATCGGCGGGCCTGTTCTGTTAATATGCGCGCAGCCGAGTATACCCCCCATCACCAAGGGAGCCTATTGGATGTTGTATCACAAGACTTTCGAACTGGGTCCCGAGCGGGATTGGGTGGTGTTTGTCCACGGCGCCGGTGGCAGCTCCTCCATCTGGTTCAAGCAGCTGCGCGCCTATCGCGAGCACTTCAATGTGCTGCTGCTGGACTTGCGCGGCCACGGCCAGTCTCACCAGCTGCAACAGGTGGTCAAGGGCCACTACAGCTTTCGGGAAGTGACCGAAGATATCGTTCGGCTGCTCGATCATCTCGATATCCGCCGCGCCCACTTTGTCGGCATCTCCCTTGGCACCATCCTTATTCGTCATCTGGCCGAGCTCTGCCCGGAGCGGGTGAAAAGCATGGTACTGGGGGGCGCCATCTTGCGGCTCGATATCCGCTCGCGGGTGCTGGTGCAACTGGGCCGACTCGGCCAGCACTTCCTGCCCTATATGTGGCTCTACCGGCTGTTTGCCTTCATTATCATGCCGCGCCAGCACCATCAGGAATCGCGCAACCTCTTTGTACGCGAGGCCCGCAAGCTCTGCCAGAAAGAGTTCAAACGCTGGTTCCGCCTCGCCACCGAGGTTAACCCGCTGATGCGTTACTTCCGCGAACGCTCCCTGCCCATTCCCACCCTTTATGTGATGGGGGAGGAGGATCATATGTTTCTGGCCCCGGTGCGCGAACAGGTGGCCCGCGATGCCAGCTCCTCGCTGGCGGTGATCCAGCAGTGTGGCCATGTCTGCAATGTGGAGCAGCCGGAGCAGTTTAATCGCCGTACGCTGGCATTTATTCAATCGCTAGGCAGCGGGAGGAAATAACTAGTTATCTCAAATTGTTACTCAGAGCTGGAGATATTCGAGTAAAGATTTTTTCTGTGGTGTATTTTCTATCGGTTAGGATGTGGTGTGCCTACTCGCCGAATAAATAATCTTAACCTGATAATTGAAAGAAACCCCGGAATAAAATTTTTTGCCGGGGTTTTATAATGTTAATGTCAATTGAGTATGCACTTCTTTGACGTTTAGGTAACTAACTGTTAAGGTAAGTCCTCACCGCCTTTATATAAGGCACCATTACAACGCTTTATTCGTAAATAACCGTATCGGCAACCTTTTATTACGCCATATTTCTCAATGGCTGCAATGGTATAGTTAGAGCATGAAGGCGTGTAAATGCACCGTCTATTATGAAGATGGCGTAAATGTTTCTGATAAAATCGAACAGCCAATATTGCAATTATCTTCATAACTCTTTCTCAAAAACACAGACTAACCAAGCTCCTTTTCCACCCCCACAGCCAGCGACGGTAACTTCTCTAAAATCACTAGAATGTAAACGCCATCCACTTTCGGCATATTGATTAAGGAAAGCTTGAAATTGTTCACAGCGTTTAGAGTCCCATCCATTATCTTTCGCACCACAACCTGATACGGTAGGGATAAATGTATCAACTTTATATGTGAAAGGCATAATAACTCCTGAGTTCAACAAAGTACGGGTTTTCTAAAGATTAAGTTAGATTGTTTTTGTATCAAGGAGCGCGTTATAAATGTGCTGCCCATAATCAACCTAAACAGATGCACTCACAAAATACGGTATTTCAATAGATTAATTCGTATATCTACCTTTTATATACTGATGGTAGTATTGACCAACTGAACGTGCAGTTACAAAAGACCTGAAAATGGGTTCTGGAACATTATAAAAAGTATACACAGGAATGCTCTCTTCGAAATCAATAAACATTTGCATAGACTCCGCATTGTAGCCAACGCGACGAATTGCAGTTGAATTTACATGTATCCATTCAGTCATGTTTTTATCCTTTGATTATTATCGGTTCTAGGTTGACTTGTTATCAACTTAATGATTTTCATATGTTTAATAACAAGCTGCAGCTAATTTAGGCGGACTGGTTGTACTGCCGCAATTAGAGCTGGAACATCAATATTATTTAGCTTTCCATTCTTTAGCTTTTTATGTAAATATGGCCCGAATTTTTGCGTTACATAAATGTTGTCCATCCAGCGACGGAATTCTCCAAGAGCATCTACGGGGTAAATCCATGCCATCGGATCTTTTTGAGGGAAATCAATAGGAAAGTTATGACGGTGTTTTATTCGCTCACCATATTTATGGTTTAGCGCATGATCACTCCAGTGCTTTCCCCATGCGATACCAACGCTAATGTCAGGCATTGTTTTGCTGTCAAACGGCATACCGTTTCTAATGCTGGAAATTATTAGGTTAGCAATTTCAGAGAACACACTAAAATAGCCAGATGGCAATTCATTGAGAGTTATTCTCTCATGAAATACTTTCCAGTAATGTGGTATTGCATCTTCAGGGTTATAACCGGTGTGTTCATATATAAATGTGCGAAGTGTTAATTTTGCAAGGCTACGGTAGTTACGTTTTGCTTGTTCTTGAGGTATTTGTGAGTCGAAAGCATAATACTCAAGGATTGCCATGCAATTTGTATCATTAATAGCATGGTAAGTTTTGCCATCAACAGTAATTGGCACATAAAGATTATTTGGATCACCTCCTTGCTCTAGAATTAGTCTCTCTATAGCTTGGCCACGAGGCTTAGTGCGTAAGTCAATTTGCCAGTCTTTTACTAGAGTAATAATGACACTCGGCGCTACACCACAAAGTGTAGCCAAACCTCTTGCGCCAAGGTAAGGGGTTCCATCATTCATAACTCCCATTTCAATACCATCAGGAGCTGTATGCCTGACAGAAGATAGTTGAAGTTTATATTGCTCCATGGATTCCTCTTTTTAGTATCATTCTATGAATGAATATGTTTATTTAAATTTCAGATGATGGCGTTAAACATTGTGATGATATTTTCCTATCAGCCAAAAGATTACTGCTGCATGAATTTTCAGCCTTTGGCATGCTGTTTTAAACCCAATTAAGGCGGGCCAATCCATACGCTTTTCCTAGCTGCTTTTGGAACCTTGAGTGCCGGATGAGAAAGATATCAAACGGCGATCAATTTAAGTGAGTAAAAAGTTAGTTATCGCTCGGATTTTGAAAGGTTTTTTGACGAGGATCAGACTAGAGCCAAATTGGCTGCGGGTTGAGTGGGTCAGGGGAGTTCAATAAATAGACAGATAAGGCAACCTTGACGACTGGCGTCAAGTGACAGAAGTGGCTGGGCAATATCACGGTTATGCCCTGTTATAAGGGTGATTTGTTTTTAGGTCATCGAGCAGACCGGCCACGTTTGTCGAGGGGGTTCAGTAGCCGGTCATCTCCAGATAGCCGACCCCCTTGGCATCCCCCGAGATAGAGACCGCCCCCTCCCAGTAGTCAAAGCGACCTGTCATGGCCTGATTGGGCTGACGGGCTTTGATGGTGAGGCTCATTCCGGCGGCGTTTAGCTGCCACTCAACGGGGTAATCCTGCCCCTTGGGGCCGCGCCAGGTGTTGCCCGGCGTAAGGTGAATCGCGTCGGGGGCGAGCACCCGGCTGCTGCCATCCCGCTCAATCAAGATGCCGTAGCGGTTCTCGGGCTCAGTGCGTCCCGATTTGGTGCGCAGGCGAAACAGCATCAGCTCGCGGCCATCGGCCAGTTGCAGCGAAAACCAGTCCCAGCCCGATTGCCACTCCGCCAATACCGAGCTGCTCCACTCGTGATCAAACCACCCTTGTCCGCTGACGGTGCGGGTTTCGCCATCGCGAGTCAGGGTGCCGCTCAAATGCAGGCGTGGGTAGGAGTAGTAAAAGGAGGCGTTGCCCGGGCTCTTCTCGCTGTAACCGGCCTTGCCTTGCAGCACCAGCGGCTTGGCGGCAGTGACGGTGAGGTTCAGCTCGCCAATCTTGCTCTGCACCTTGAGGGTGGCGGGGAAGAGCGCCTCCCCTTGCGAGGCAAGCCGCCACTCCCTGAGCCAATATTGGCCGCCGTTGGCTCCCGCCAGCCCCGGCCCCTGCCGACTGGCCCGTTCATCTTGCTGGTGGCTGCCACGGTCGAGATCCGTGATGGCAAACTGGGCCAGCCAGAGCTGGGGGGTGAGCCAGGGGTTGCTGGTGCGGAGTTCTTGCTCGATACCTTGGCGAAACAGGGTCCACTGCATGCCATATTCACGCCCCTCCTCATCCTTGAGGTTGCCGGTGAGATACCACCACTCGGAGCGGTAATCGGGGTGGGCGGCGTGATCCTCCGGCAGTGTGATGGTTTGCCCCGGCTGCACCTTTTTAAAGCTGTCGTTGCCACCGCCGAGCAGGGCGCCCAGATCGCTGGCCTGCGCGCTGCCAATCATGGCAATCAGCGGGATCAAGAGGGCGGCGAGCCACAGGGGCCGTAAGGAGGACAAGCTTCCCCTCACCCTGGCCCTCTCCCGAAGGGAGAGGGGATGGTTCAATGCCGCACTGTGATCTTCTCTGCGCTGAAGAAAGGGCGGAGAGAGGGACGTGGTTAATGGGAGCTGCAAGCCATGGTTGAGCCAGTGCGCTAACCGATATGTCATACCACTCTCCTTGCTGCATACCAGGAGGCCAATGCGCCACAGACTGGCGCCAGCAACAGGGCGGTGACCGCATGAAGGGGGGCGGCCTCGAAAGCGAGGCGCCAGCCAAAGGCGCGTGGGTTAACCACCTCGATCAGCACCCAGGCGAGGCCATACCCCACCGGCAGTGCCAGCAGGGCGGTGAGCAGCCCCAATCCCGCCCCTTGCCACACCAGCAGCTGGCGGCAGTGGCGGGGGCTCAAGCCCAGACTCTGCAAGGTCTGCAGCTCGCCACGGCGTGCCAGCCCCAGCACCATAAAGGCCGAGCCGATCCCGACAAAGGCGATGCCGAGGATCAGCAGTTTCAATAGCTCGGTCACCACAAAGGTCTGGTCAAACACCTTGAGCGCCGCGCTGTGAATGGCGGGGGCGGAGAGCAGATTGAGCTGCTCGCCATAGCGCTCGCGCAGGCGGTCGGCCAGCTGCTCGGGGTCGTTGCTAAAGAGGGCGAGGGATTGCACCGCTCCCACCTCGAATGCGTGCAGGATCTGCCCCTTGTCGCTGCCGTAGTCCTGATAGACGCCGGTGACGGTGAACTGCCTTGGCCCCTGCTCGCCGCTCACCTCAAGGGTCTGTCCTACCTTGACCCCGAGGCGCACCGTCAGCGGCTCGCTCGCCAGCACTTCGTCGGGACGGGCGGGCCAGCGTCCGGCCAGCAGCGGATAGGCCGCTTTAAGTTGGGGGATAAAGTCCATCTGCGCCCACTCGATGGGCTGCCCCTGCCAGCGGGCAGGATGCACCGAGCGGCGCGAGGCGGCGCTCACCAGCGGATTGGCGAGCAGGGCCTTAAGGGTTGTATCGCTCAAGGTGCCCTTGTTGCCCGCCACCCCCTTGGGGGCGGTGACGTAGAGATCGGCGGCCAGACGCTGGCCGAGCCAGATCTCCACGCTGGAGCGAAAACTCGACACCATGACCCCGATGCCGATGGCCGCCGCGATGGACAGCTGCAACGCCATCACCGCGATGGCGGTGCGATCGAGGTGATAGAGGGTCTCGGCCACCCCGAGCCGGGCGGTGAGGGGGCCGCCCGCGCGCCGTCGCAACCAGCCAAGCAGGCCGCGCAGGGCATCGGGCAGCCAGAGCGCCATGGCCAGCAGCCAGCCGCCGGCGATAAAGAGGGCGCCACTCAGACCCGTTTGCGGCAGCCAAAGGCACAGAGCGCACAGCAGCAAGATGGCGATGGCCAGCACGCGCCGTCGCCACGGGTGAGCGGGGGGGCGGCTGCTGCCGGCACGCAGTTCGAGGGGGGATTGGCGCAGCAGTTGCCACCAGCCTGGCAGGTTGGCGGCCAGCGTGCCGAACAGCCCGATCAACTGCGCCTTGAGCAGGCTCACAGGGGAGAGGCGAAGCAGATCGATGGGGTTGGGCCCATAGAGATCGGCCAGCGCCTGGGTCAGTTGCCCCATCAGCGCCAGCGCCAACAGGCTGCCGAGCAGCACCCCGAGCAGGGTGCCGATGGTGGCAAGAATAAGCAGCTCCAGAATGAGCCAGCGGAGCACCCGGCTCGGCCCCATCCCCAGAATGATCAACTGGGCCAGCTGGGGGCGGCGCACGCTCTGCACAAATCTTTGGGCGTTGAACACCAGAAACAATCCCACCGCCATGGCGAGCAATGAGAGCGCCGTCAGGTTAAGGGCCAGTGCATCGCCAAGCTGGCTGGCATCGAGCGCCGGGCTGATGGGCTCAAGCCACAAGGGCTGGTTCAGGTAATCGGTTTGCAGGGTGGCCTGCAGGGTGCGAGCCTCTGGTTCGCTTAGCTTGAAGACGATGCGATCGAGCCGACCCGCTTTGCCCAGCAAGGGCTGGGCGAGGCCGATGTCGGTTATCAGCAGCCGCTCCATGGGCACGGCGCCCGGTTCAAAGGTGCCTGCCAGCGTCAGGGTCAGGGTTCGGGCACCATCTCTGCCGCCCAATACAAAGCGGCGGCTCTGGCCCGCTTGCCAGCCAAGGCGATCTGCTTCGGGGGTCGCCAGCCAGATGCTGTCGGCGCGGTTGAGGGAAAATGCGGGTTCGCTCGCGGGTTGGGCGCCAAACAGCTGGCGCAGGGGGCCGGGGTTGAAGAGATCCATCCCCAGCAGTTGAAAGCTGCGCCCCTCTTCATCCTTGAGCCAGCCATGGAGCTGGGGCATGGCATCGAGGGCGGGCTGGCTGGTCACCAATTGCACGTAAAGTTGTTCATCCAGCCCGCCAGCGGGGGCCAGCCGGTAGTTGGCCTCCCCTGCCAGCTGGCTGCGGGCTGCGACAAAGTTGGTGCGGGCACTGTGATTGAGCAGCTCGATGGCCACCACCAGCGACACCCCCAATACCAGCCCGGCCAGACTCATCAGCAGCAACCAGGGGTGGCTGCGATAGAGGCGCAGCAGCGCTTTGAGTGGCAGCATCAGCGTGTCTCCGGCTGGCGCAGTTGCCGCTTAGTCATGACGGGGCCCCTTGAGCTCGATAAGTTGCCCCCCTTCAAGGCGCAGCACCCTGTCGGCCAGTGCTGCATAGGCGGGGTTGTGGCTCACCAGCAGCAAGCCGGCGCCAGTGCCCCGCACCGCCGCCACCATCAACGCCATCACCTGTTCGGCATTGTGCTCATCGAGGCTGCCGGTGGGTTCGTCGGCGAGCAGCCAACTGGGTTGATGGATAAGGGCGCGGGCCAGCGCCACCCGCTGTCGCTGGCCGCCAGAGAGCTGCTCCGGCCAGGCATGGCGCTTGTGGTTCATATCGAGCCGGTGCAGCAACTGGTCAATCTTTGTCTCATCCGGCGGCATACCGTTGATAGCGAGCGGCAGGGCCAGATTCTCGGCCACGTTCAGGGTCGGCAGCAGGTTGAAATCCTGATAGACGATGCCGAAATGGCGGCCCCGCAGGCGCGCCCGCTCGTCGGGGGATCGGGTGTCGAGCCGGGTCTCCCCCAGCCAGATCTCCCCTTCGTCCGGTGCAATCAGCCCGGCGATCAGATTGAGCAGGGTCGACTTGCCGCAGCCGCTTTGGCCCAGCAGCAGGGTGATCTCGCCAGCGGGGAGGGCGAGATCGAGATGGTGGAACAGCGGCAGTCGTTCACTGCCGTTATCGAAGCTCTTGCAGAGGTTGCGCAGGGTCAGCATGGGATAACCGTTTGATGGTCAATGGCTTTCATCATGCTTGGTACGCTAGCACGGCCAGCAATGATCAACACCCCTTACGGTTGATCAAGAGTGCCAGTTAGTGATCAAGGCGGCAAAAGAGCAGTGGATCCTCGCTGGATCCCGCTTGCCCGAGGTGGTTAGAATAGGGGCTTCCATGGGTCACAGGATGAGCAAGGATGTTACACAAGCAAGTCAGTTTTATCATCGATAGCAAGGGCAACAAGCAGGCTGCCGTCGTCCCCATCGAGATCTACAACGAGCTGATGACCCTGCAAAAGGCACTCTCTGACAACCGGCCGGGGGAGCGCGAGCTTTACCACTTCAACGGCAAGGGGGCCGAGGCCCACGGTTATCCGGTGGGCAAGCGGCAAAATCCGGGCTTTATGGTGCTGGCCGGTTCCACCGCCAATGGCGAGGATGCCGCCTCTTTGCGTGAAGCGGTGATCGAGCTGCGTCACGAACTGCTGGAGAAGGGGGTCATAGTGCCCCGCAGTCAGGGCGGCTTTGTCTTTACCGCCGATCAGCTGTTCAACAGCCCGAGTCTGGCCGCCAGTCTGGTGGCGGGCAATAACCGCAGCGGTCTGGATGCCTGGCAAAACAGCGCAGGCTATACCCTCAAGCAGTCGGGTTTCGGCAAGAAATAATCCCGCGTTTCGACAGCAAACCAATTAAGCGTTAATTGACCTGGATGAATTTTTCTTTTCATCCAGGTGCTAGCATCATTGCCAGATGGTTCTAAAAGGAAGAGACCATGTCTGCGCTCACCCCTGTTATTTTGCTGCTGTCCCTGTTTATCCCTCCCGCCCATGCCAGTAGTGGCCCTGTTCTGTTGACATCCTCCTCAATCGGACTTTTTTGTGTCGGATTGTTTGTGTTGGCCTACGCCCTGGTGATGGCTGAAGAGTATCTGCAACTGCGCAAGTCCAAACCCGTGCTGGTGGCCGCCGGGGTGATCTGGATCCTGATCGGTATCGCCTATGCACAGCAGGGTATGAGCCCTGCGGCCGAACAGGCCTTCCGCCATACCCTGCTGGAATATGCCGAGCTGATGCTGTTCCTGCTGGTGGCGATGACCTATATCAACGCCATGGAGGATCGGCGGCTGTTCGATGCCCTGCGCGCCTGGCTGGTGCGATCCGGTTTTCACTTGCGCACCCTGTTCTGGTTGACCGGCGGGCTTGCTTTTTGTATTTCGCCGGTGGCAGACAACCTGACCACTGCGCTCTTGATGTGCGCCGTGGTGTTGAAGGTGGCCAACGGTGATCGGCGTTTTGTCAATCTTGCCTGCATCAACATAGTGATCGCCGCCAACGCCGGAGGGGCGTTCAGTCCCTTTGGCGATATCACCACCCTGATGGTGTGGCAGGCGGGCAAGGTGCAATTTGGCCAGTTCTTCACCCTGCTGATCCCCTCTCTGCTCAATTTTCTGGTCCCGGCCATCCTGATGAGCCTGATGGTGCCGCGCCATGTGCCGGAGGCTGATAACGAGGTGGTCGATCTAAAGCGGGGGGCCCGCCGCATCGTCGCGCTGTTCTTGCTGACCATCATCACGGCGGTGCTATGCCACAGTTTCCTCCACCTGCCACCCGTACTGGGCATGATGCTGGGGCTCGGCTATCTGCAGTTTTTCGGCTTCTATTTGCGCAAGTCGCTGCCACGATCCCTTGCCCGCAAGCGTGCGCTCTATGAACGCAATGGTGATGAGGTGCGGTTGCGCAGTCTGGGTTCTGTGGTGCCATTTGACGTGTTCAACAAGGTGGCCAAGGCGGAGTGGGATACCCTGCTCTTCTTCTACGGGGTGGTGATGTGTGTCGGTGGGCTGGGCTTTATGGGGTATCTGGAGCTGGTCTCACACTGGTTGTATGACGCTGGGGATCCCACCATGGCCAACATCTTCATTGGGGTCTTGTCCTCCGTCATCGACAACATTCCCGTGATGTTTGCCGTGCTCTCGATGAACCCGGATATGGCGCTGGGGCAGTGGCTGCTGGTGACCCTGACCGCCGGAGTGGGCGGCAGCCTGCTCTCCATCGGCTCTGCGGCCGGGGTGGCCCTGATGGGACAGGCCCACGGCATGTATACCTTCTTTGGCCACCTGAAGTGGCTGCCTGCCATCTTGCTCGGTTATCTGGTGAGCATAGGGGCGCACCTCTGGCTCAACAGTGCCCAGTTCTGAACGTCCGGGCGCCAGTACGAAAGAGGCTTCCGTTGACGGAAGCCTCTTTCGTTTTCCTGACAGGAGGGAGGGGGATCAATCGCCTCGCTTGCCGGTCAGCAGCCAGTAACTCAGGGTTGAACCCACGCCGCAGCAGGCGATGGCGATGGCCATGGGCAGCGGCGAGTGGGGCGGATTGAGGTTGACCAGAATACCGACCAGGGCGCCGATACCAAAGCGCAGGGTGCCTGCCAGTGCCGATGCGGTGCCCGCAGATTGGGGGAAGTGGCCCATCAGGCCGGTCATGGCGTTGGCGCCCACCAGACTGATATGGCCGACAAACAGCACCACCGGAATGACGATGCCCCACAGGCCGCCGGTCTGGCTCCAGGCGTTGTAGACCAGCAGAGCGCCCGCGCAGGGCAGCACCAGCAGACCGTATTGCAGCATCCGCTCGGCGCCCACCCCTTTCACCAGTCGGCTGTTGACGAAGGTGACCACCATCATCAGCAGAATATTGAGGCCAAACAGCCAGCCGTAGTGCTCGGTCGGCACCTTGAAGTACTCGATATAGACGTAAGGGGAGCCGCTTAAGAAAGCGAACATGCCGGAGCTGGAGAGGGAGCCGCACAGCACATAACCCATGGCGCCGCGATGGGAGAGCACCCCCCAGTAGTTTTTGAGGATCTGGCCCAGATTAAGCGGCTGACGGTGCTCCGGTTTCAGGGTTTCCTGAATTTTCCACTGCATCACCAGACAGATCAGCAGGCTGATCCCCACCAGCAGCCAGAAGATCACCCGCCAGTCGGCGTGGGCGCTGATATAGCCGCCCACCACAGGGGCCACCAGCGGCGCCAGGGTCATCACCAGAATGACGAACGACATGGCGCGAGAAAACGCATCCTTCTCGAACAGATCGCGCAGCAGGGCATTGACCACCACAGAGCCCGCCGCGCCGCCCGCCGCCTGCAACATCCGATAGGCCAGCAATTCAGGCAGGGAGTCCGCCATGGCACAGCCCACCGAGGCGATGGCAAACATCACCAGCCCCGCCAGGATCACCGGCTTGCGGCCATAGCTGTCGGCCAGCGGGCCGTAGAAGAGCTGGCCGATGGCAAAGCCGCCCAAAAAGGCGCTGATGGTGAGCTGGGCGCCGTCGATGCTGGTGGCCAGATCCCGGGCGATGGCCGGAATAGCGGGCAGATACATATCCACCGCCAGCGGGGTCAGACCCGCCAGAGCGCCGAGCAGGATAAACAGGAAACGGGGGGAGAGGGCGGCAGCCTGAGCTGTTGGCGATTGGGGCATAGGGTGTCCAGTTGATGCGAAACGTCGGGTTGAAAAGCGCGAAAAAAGCAGTCTATCAGTTTTGTCGCAGCTATGGATCCGGTATGGCGAGCCAGAGTCCGGGCTCGGCGGCAAAGCGCGGGGCAGACCAGTGCTGGCGCACCGCAGTGGGCATTTCGCTTGCGGCAATGGGGCGGCGACTGAGGCGGCAGGCTCCCCGAGAGAGCGCCAGCGCCGCATCCCCCTTGTACCAGCCGTCCGTGACCGGCAGTGCCGTGGTCTCCCGCAGCAATCTTACCCCCCACTGGGTCACCAGCGCCGGGCACGTTGTTTCTGCCAGCCTTGCTGCCTGCACCATGGCGGGCGGACGGGGCAGGGTGAAGGTCGCGCCGAGCAGCAGCAATCCGGCGACCGCGGCCACCCACTCAGCACGGCGCGGCAGCCAACCCGCCAGCAGCACGAGACCGAGCAGGGTGATGGGGGCCAGATGGCGGGGATTGTCGGGGTTCTGGCCAAACAGGGTCCAGAGCAGCAGGGCGAGCCAGTAGAGTGTCCAGAGTGGGGAGAGGGCGGCAGGGTGGTTTTTTGCTCTTTGCCAAAGCGGCAGTACCAGCAAAGCCGCCATCAACAGCGGCCAGAGCGGGGTGAGCTGATCGTTGAAGGTGCTCGCCCAGCTCAGCAGCCGATCGCCATGGGCCGCCGCCGTGTTGCCCCACAGGGTAAAGTGGCCGTCGGTAAAGCGGCGCCCCTCGCTGAAGTAGGCCCAGCCATCGGCCTGCCAGACAAACAGCAGGCTGATAAGCCCCACCAGCACGATGGAGAGCACAAACCTGACGCGGGTGCCCTGCTGCGCCATCCCGAGCCAAAGCGGCAGCAGGGCCAGCACAAAATAGGAGGGGCGCAGCGCCAGCATAAGGCCCAGTAACAGACCCGCCAGTGCAATTCTGCGCTGCTGCAAGGCCAGCAGCGTTCCAAGCCAGGCGGCGAGCGCGGGTCCATCCGAAAGGCCGGAGAGCGCCAGCGTCGGGGTGAGCGGCAGTGCCAGCACCAGCAACCAAACGGGCGCCAGCAGGCTTGGCCGTTGCCACAATCTCATCGCCAGCAAGGCGGCGAGCGGCGCCAGCAAACTGCTACCGAGCAGGCTTGCCCACTGCACCGCACGGGCCGGATCGTCTACCGCCAGATTGATCAGCCGCGCCAGCCAGATAAAGGCGGGGTAGCCCGGAAAGTGGGGGGAGAACTCCAGCACGCTAAAGCGCGTCACCCCGTGGGCAAAATTGAGGGCATCGTCGGAATCGAGGGCCACCGGAAAGGCCAGCAGCCAGCCAAGCCAGGCCAGTTGCAGCAGAATGAGCAGCCAAATGGTGGTGGAGAAGGGGGAAGGCCAACGCCGATACGTTGCCTTCCCCCTCATCCCCAGCCCTTCTCCCGCAAGGGGAGAAGGGGGCAAACCGGCGTCCGGGTGCATTTATCGGCTGGCCGTGCGTAGGGTGGGTAGAGCGAAGCGAAACCCACCGTTTGTCACAGCGAGATGGCGCAATGATTGGCAGGTTGCCATCAAAGCGGTGCCAGCACGGCCATCAGCGCTTTTTCTGCATCGCTAAAGGCGGCGGCATTGGCAGGCTTGGCACCCACCCCGAATACCCCCGGGTTGCCGATGGCATCCAGCACCTTGGCCAGCGCCTGCTCGGCCGCCTTGCGATCCCCTTCGTTGAGAGAGGGGAGGATCAGATCGAGGAAGCGCTTGCTCTTGACCACCAAGACTTTGGCGGTCTGGTAGTCGCCAAGATTCTGGCTGGCCCCTTCCAGGCGGCGCTCGATCTCCGCCTTGTAGGCGCGGTTGAGCAGGGCGGCGGTGGCTGCGGCATCTTTGGCCTTGATAGCGGCGCCCAGCGGCCCTTGCAGCTCCACCTTGTGGTGTTGCTCCAGATAGGTCAGCTCCTCGGCAATCTCGCTCAAGGTAGCGCTGGCATCCTTGCCGCCAGTGGCGGCGCCCAGCAGTGCCTCGCGGGCGTCGATCAGTGGCTCCTTGCCGGCGGCGGCGTAGGAGTAAGCCTGCGCCTGCCCGCTGAGTGTCAGCAGCAGGGTAAGGGCGAGTAAACCCGGGCGGATGGTCATCCTGTTCTCCTTACTTATGCCAATGGCGCGGCACTCAGGCCACGCTCTGGGTTTCAATCACGGTATTTTCGTTGCGATGGTTAAAGGTGTTGCGGCGTCTGTCTACCTGTTGGACACCGACAAGCCTCACGCCACGCTCTGGGTTTCGATCACGGTGTTTTCGTTGCGATGGTTGAAGATGGCGTGGCGTCTGTCCACCCCATCGATCACCATGTCGGCGGCCATCATCCCCATCTCCATGGCGGTGTCGGTGAAGATGTAGCGGAATGTCCCCTGACGGCCGGTCATGATGAGGTTACTGATCGGCATCAGCGCCTTGATGGCTTCGTTGCGGCGCGCCTGATAGCCGAGATCCATCAGTGGATAGGCGTATTCGCTGCGGGCTTCGAAGGTCTCTTCACCAAGCTTGGCGGTATCGACGCCAAGGCTCGCCAGATCGGCGGTGACCCGACCGCGCAGGTCAGAGAGCGGCGCCTGCCAGGTGGCATCCCCCGGATTGCAGGGGATCTCCAGCATCACCGAGGTCTGGCCCTGTGGCGCCATAAAGGGGCTGCGGCGGCGCGGCTCCTGCAGGCGGGTGGCCAGAATGTGGGGGTCTGAGAGGTACTGCCAGGTGTTGTCCGACAGGTTCTCTGTTTTAAGCGGCATATTGACGAAGCGAAGCGACCGGTAGTGCAGATCGCACGGCAAGCCAAGATGCTGGCAGGTGAGCGGCAGCGGCAGGGTGGAGATCACCTGATCAAAGCGTTCGCTCTGTTCAATGTCATCTTGTTTCCAATACACCCGTTCGATGCGGCCATCGGCCTGCTCAAGGCGGGTGATGGTGGCGCCAGTTTTGAGCTCAACGCCCTCTGCCACCAGTCGCTCCCCCAGAGTGGTGAATATCTGGCCGAAGCCATATTTGGGGTAGCGGTATTTACGGGCATAGGTGCGCACCGAGATACTCCCGTTGCGTTTTGGCAGCAGGCGGCGGGCCACGTCTTTGAGATCGATGAGGCTGATGCGCTGGCCGGCCCAGTCGGCGGAGAGCTTGTCCGGATTGATGCCCCACAACTTGCCGGTGTAGCCCTCGAAAAACTGGCAGTAGAGGGTGCGACCGAAGTGGCTCTGGATCCACTCGGCAAAGCTCGCCTTGGCAAAATCATCCGGCTTCTTGCTAAAGGGCAACTGCAGCAAGTCTTTCACCGCACCGGCCATCAGGGCGAGCGGCGCCGTCTTGAGCAGGTTGGGCAGGTTCAAGGGGTAGTCATAGGTGCGCCCGCCAAAGCGGATCACGCTCTTGCGTTCGGCGTGGAGCAGGTCATCCCCCATCAGCTCGTCGATAAAGGCGAGCAGCTCGGGGTTTTTGGTGATAAAGCGGTGACCGCCGTAGTCGAAGCGATACTCCCCATCGCGCCCCTTGAAGGTCTGGGTGGCGCACATGCCGCCGACCACCGGCTCCTGCTCGAACAGGGTGACGGCAAAACCGGCGCGGCGCAGGCGCCAGGCCGCCATCAAACCGGCGGGGCCGGCACCCAGTACCGCAATGCTTTTCTTGTTGTTATCGCTCATGACCTATTCCGAAACTGCTTGATAGATAAGGGAACCGCGCCAAGGCGCGGCTCCCGAATGGTGTTATTACCCCGTGGCCTTGCTACCACATGGCATGCGGGCTCAGCCCTTGCTGGATGCGGAGCTCACCTGCGGGCGATAGCTGCGCTGCCAGAGGGTAACGAAGATCGCCAGATAGAGGGCCCAGGTCAGCAGCTGCAAGCCAGCGGGTGAGGCATTGTAGCCAAACAGGGCGCGCAAGAAGGTACCAAATACCCCCTGATCGTCGAGAATGTGGCTGATATCGAACACCGGCGTGGTCCAGAAGGTGATGATGTCTGCCGCTTGCAACATGTTGACGGCGGACGAGAGCAAGCCTGCGGCGATGATGATGATAAGCAGGCCGGTCCAGCGGAAGAAAGGGGCCAGCGCCACCTTGCGGGTGGAGCGCAGCAGCCCCCACACCAGCGCGATGGAGACCAGCAGCCCCGCCAGCGCGCCCATCAGGCCGGATTGCAGATCGACCCCTTGGCCCGAATAGAGCAGGGCGGAGAAGAAGAGCACGGTTTCAAACCCTTCGCGCATCACCGCCAGGAAGGCGAGCAGCACCAGACCAAACAGGTTGCCGCCATCGATGGCCGCATCGATGCGCGCTGTCATGGCCCCCACCTGGGATTTGGCCTGTTTTTGCATCCAGATCGCCATATAGGTGAGCACCAGAGTGGCAAACATCAGGATCCCCGCCATCAAGAGGTAGTTGTAACGCTCGCTCTCGAACTGGCTCACCACCACCTGGAACAGGAAGGCGACGACAAGTGAGGCGATAAGGCCAAGCCCCACCCCCAGATAGATGAACTTGTTGTAGCGGCTCGCCCCCAGCTTGGCGAGGTAGGAGAGGCAGATGCCGACCAGCAGGAAGGCTTCCAGCCCCTCGCGCAGGGTAATGAGAAAACTTGCAAACATCAGGATTGAGGCTCCGTAGCGGGCGTGACGGGAAGAGGCTGCAAGGCAAGTTGCAACCGATTTAGCTGCACTATGGGTGGCTCCGGCAAGCTCGGCTCGGCGGCGCGCACCGCATCATTGACCCACTTGGGGTAGGTGCGGAAATTGAGTTTGATATCGGCCTTGAAGGGCCCTTGGGCTTCTGCGGGCAGCGGCCAGACTTCATCGCGCCAGCCATCGGCCGGAATGCGGGTATCTTCCAAGAGCTTGGCGTAGCGCCAGAACTTGAGCCCCACCGGCTTGCCCTCTGCATCACCGAATACTTTGCGAAACAGTCGCGCATCTTCAGGGACAGCGCCATCCACCGGCTGGCCGCTGGCAAGCACCACCTTGCCGCTGGCGTCGGTGACGGTCAGCTCCAGCCATAGTTCACGAAAATCGGCCACCCCGGTGGGCAGGGCATGGCCCGCGCCGGTATTGGCGACCCGCACCACCAGCTGCTGACTATCGGCAGCCTGTTCGATACGGGCGGAGAGGGTCGCGCTGGAGCGCAGCAGGGCCAGACTCTCCTGTTCAAGGTCGGGATTGCGCAGCCCCACCAGCTGGTGCTGGGCACCAGTAAAGTTGTGGCGATAGAGCCGCGCCTTCATGGTGCCGTTTTCGGTGGACTGGCCCGCCACCGGCGCACCGCCATTGCCCGGCTCCGGGTTCATATGGCAGTCGATACAGGTGCGCCGCTTGGCGGGATCGTCAGAGTTCGCGAAGCTGGATTTTTCCCACTCATCCCAAGTGTTGACGATATTAGCGCCGGTGCCCGGTGCAAACTCGTTGTGGCACGACTTGCACAGAGCCGCGTCGCGGTAAAAATCTTTCTGATAGGAGGCTTTGTGGGTCGCCGGACGGGCGTTGATCTGCCGCTCGGCCAGCCAATGCTGGAGGCTGCCGCCCGGGGCATCCTCGAACACATAGCTCTCGCGGTCTTTCAAATTCACGGTAAAGGCGCTGTTGCCGCCCGCGTCTTCTACCTTGGTGATGCGATGGCAGAGCACACAGCCGGTCCCTTCCTCCACCACAGGTTCGCCAGCCTTGTGGGCGGCAATCAGCGAGGCGCCGCCCTGCTCGAACATGTGGGAGCCCTTGGGCAGGTCCAGCTGGCCTGTCATCACCTGCTGGGGCATATGGCAGCCTTGGCACCACTGACCGAACGCTTCCCCTTCGGTTTCGCGGGCCAGCGCCTGCACCACCTTGTAGTAGGGATGGGAGTTGCCCATTAGTCGGTGGTTGCTCTCGCTCCAATCTTTGAAGGCCTGTTGGTGGCAGTTCTGGCAGGAGGCGGAGTTGAGCCACTCCTTTGGGTGAGTGGTCGGCGCCTTGGCGGGATCCGTGCGCGGGGCATCGAGTCGCAGCCAGTTGGCGAGATAGGGGAGGTTGCCATCAGCGGTTACAAAGGCATGCAAGTCCTCCATCATCGCCTTCACCTCGGGCTGGGGCTTCGCGGGGTCAACTGCCTCGGCCCTATCACGGGTGTCATGGCCCATGCCGCCCTGGGTCTGCTGGGTCATGCGCAGGTATTCGCCGACAAAATCCCCCGCCACCATGTTGGTGAGGTTGGCGTGGCCGTTGATGGCGTTGTCGCCGCTCTTCTGGCGATGGGCCGCCATCAGATAGCGGTTGGTGAAATTGAACCCGTCCAGATGGCAGGAATTGCAGCTCATCCAGTTGTCTCCCGCCATGGGGAAGCGTGAGTTGGACGCTGTGTTACCTAGGTTGAACAGCCGCTCGCCGCGCTGAAGCGGCTCGGGGCGCGGATCCGTCTCTACCAGTTTGGCGAAGTGGGGCGCATCGACGGTGACTCGGGCAAACGGGCCGCTGCCGCCGCTATTGAGGAGTGTGAGATCCTGTCCCATGGCGTTGTGCACCAGAATATGGTCACCGTCGATCAGCAGATCCCGCGGATTCTGGCCCGGCAGGTGACGCAAGAGCTGGGTCGCCTTGGCGCCCCCCTGAAATTTCTTGCGGCGGTGGCGGTTGTTGTTGGACTTGCCGCTGCGGGAGAGGTCAAACACCAGCAGATCTTCCGAGCCCGCCAGGGTCAGATAGACCCGCTTGCCATCGGCGGCAAATCGGGCTGCAAACGGGTTGGAGACGATCTGGCTGCGGTTGCCGACGCTGGGCAGATTGATCTGCAAAAAGAGCTGCTTTCTTTCATCAACCCGCTCTTTCTCCTCATCGAGATCGATGATGGAGACGGCCGGAAAGACGGTGCTCTGAAACTGGAAGGGGTGGCTGAAGCTCCACAGTACATGGGGCAGCCAGGCTTCGCTGCCATCAGGGGAGAGGGCGATGCCATCGAGCAGGCGCGGCAGGCCCTGGGAGTCGCTCGGCGTGTCGCTGTGGGTCTCGGCCAGGGTGATGAGCTTGGGCTTGGGAAGCGAAGCCGCCTTGGCGCCGTGGCCAAGCTTGGCGAGATCATAGATGGCGAGCTTGCCGGTCATGGCGTGGGTCAGCAGCAGGCGATCGTCGTTGGTCAGGGCTAGTCCACGGGGAGTCTCGGCGGTTTCTGCATCCAGCTGGAGGTTGCCCGCGGTGTCGTAGGCCTGCAGGCGAGCGGATTCGAACAGCGTCACCCAGAACCACTGCCGTTTGGCATCGAAGATGACCCCATAGGGGTGATGACCGGTGGGGATCGCCTTTTCCAGATCGAGATCATCATCCAGCAGCAGCAGGCGATCACCGCTGTAGTCGGTGACCAGCAGAGTGCCATCATCGGCGCGGGCTAGCTGGCGCAGATCGCCACCCAGCTGCACCTCTTTGAGCCGCTTGCCGCTATCGCGCTCAAGCAGGGTGACCGAGCCAGCGCTCAGGTTGGCGGTGACGAGGCGCGGGGCGCTTCCCTCCTCATAGGCGAGCATCCCTGAACTCATCTGCTGGGCAAACGCGAAGGGGCTGGCCAGCAGCAGGAGGAGGGCCAGCAGGGGTGACAAATATGCAGAGAACGATGACTTCAGCATGGGATCAGGTGCGCCATTTCAAGATGGTCCAGCGCCAGGCGTGGCGCAGCACCAGAGGAGTGAGCAGCAGTGCGCTCAGCCAGTGGGCCCAGCTGGCGAGGTTGCCCATCGCATCGCCCGGAGTGCCGTGCAGCACCAGCAGCAGGCCGCTGGCCAGACAGACCAGCAGCAGGGCTTCGATAATCCGCCCCGTGGTGCGCAAAAAAGGTTTGTTGCTGCGGTTCAACAAGCTGCGATGGGAGAGCCAGAAGGCGCCAAACAGCAGCGGAAACAGGGTGAGCGAGAGCATCACATGCAAGAACAGATTCCAGCGCGCCAGCGACCAGAGCGGGGTCAGCGGTTCCCACAGCAGCAGGCCGGAGAAGAACATCAGATAGAGGGTGCCCTCGGCGGCCTGATGGTGGTAGGCCAGCCACTGCCAGAATTGTCGGGGTGAGAGAGAAAGGCTTGTCATAAATGCTCCAGCACCCGGGCGGGGCAGCCCGGGGGGAGCAAGTTTATAACGCAGTAAGAGTAATGAAAAGTGTTATCAATTGTATTGCTGGTGAATCAAGGCTGAACAAGCACAGTGATCAAGCTCGACTATTTATGCTCCGCCATCCGTTCGGTCACCGCATAGATGAGCGCGGCCAGCGAGAAGGCGAGAAACACCACCACGGACCACTTCATATCGACTTCATTGATGATGCCATCTTCGAGAAACGCCTTGAGCACCTCCACTCCGGCAATGGTCACCAGTGAGTTGATGACGATGAGCTTGAGGGAGGCAAAGTTGATCTTGCTAAGCCAGTTGCTGCTAAGGGAGGCGCGCTGCTCTTCCGTCTGGATAAATTGCACATAGCCACAGATGGCGACCAGGATCAGCATCTGGGCCACCAGTATAAAGTCCACCAGGGTCAGCACGCCGGTAATGAGATCCAGATAGGGGATCTCGAAAATGTTTACAGAAAGCTGATAGAGCTGCATGGCAAACTTCACCATCAGCAATACCACGCAGATGAGAATGCCAATGTAGAAGGGGAACATCATCAATCTGCTGCCATTGAGCATGAAATTGAATCGACGCATAAAAACTCCAAGGTAAGGGAAGCTGGGTGATTATGACCTGAATTGAGGCTATTGGCAGCGACGTGTCGTCAAGTCACCAAGCTTTCACTATCACCTATTGCAGTACCAGCACAGCTGGTGCTGCAAGTCGTGAAGGTCTATCCCGGTAGCATGGGGGCTACCAGTTTGGTTCATAACTCCAGCTCGATTATGGGGATCTCCCAACGTTCGCTGCGCATCTTGGGTTGATACTCATCCTTTTCCTGCTCTTTACGCCGCTCTACCAAGGCGATCACTCTGGCTTCGCGGATTGTATTCACATCGAATTTCCAGGTTTCTTCTCCCTGTAGGGAGAGGCGAGCGATCTTGTGACTGCGGTGATAGACATGGAGCCTGTCCTGTTTGTCGGGGGCAATGCGTACGGCATCGCCTACTTTCAACGCTCTCAGTTCGTTGTGAATAGTCTGGCCTTCATCACTGTGACCTGCATATCCCAACACCAGTTGCGACATACCCATCATGGCGAAACGACGTTGTCTATCCGGTCGGGTTGCGTTAGGTCTCTGCACGTAGCAGTGGGAGGCGATCAGTGGAATATGGGGATTACGTTGATCGTGGCGAGCCATGAGAACCAGCCTTTCGATAGCACGTGTCATCCCCACATAGAAGAGACGCCGCTCCTCTCCCAGGTTACAGTTCGATAGCTCCGCTACGCGTTGCCAGCCGCCGTCGAGGAGTATCACATGGCGATACTCCTCCCCCTTAACCCCATGTACCGTACTTAACAATACTCCTTTACCGAAGCGGATCTGGCGCTTTTGCTCGCTCAAATACTCGTAGAGGAACATCAGGAAGTGGTGGGCAGAAAGAGCGTGCTCTCCCTGGCTGGCTTGCCATTGAGCAATCAGATTGTGCAGTAGCTCCTCCCAACGGTTGGCCAGTGAGAGTGGAGGGAGAGGGGCTGCAAGTTGCTCCGCTGTCAGCAGGGCATGACCTTGCTGTTGTAGCCAATTCTGATAGCGCAAGATTTCACGGCAGCGATGCACAGGAAAACCGTTCTCTTTATCCAGAATAAAACGACAGGGAATATCGGCATCTGCCAGCGCCGAGCGAACCCAGGCCAGTTCCTCCTTCTCCAGCCCATTACGGGCCAGCACGGCGATAGATTCCAGCGGGCAAGTGGGAGTCTTCTCACGGATAAGCGCGATATGTCTCACGACCTCGGCTGCCTGTTGGGCTGCATCCTGGCACTGCTGGATGATGACGCGACCCTGTGCTGTCTCCATCCCCTCCCAGTGCCCCCCGGCCACTTCCATCTTGCGCCTGTCGTCGATCTCGATGGGATGTGTACGCTTCATGCGATCCTGATTGTGCTCAATCAGGCGGTTGGAGGTCTCGATGATGTGGGCGGTGGAACGATAGTTCCAGGTCAGGAAGTGAGTCTGGGCGTTGTAGTCTTGCTCAAAGCGGCGAATAAAGCTGACGTTCGCGTCGCGAAAGGCGTAGATCGATTGGTCATCATCACCCACAGCCATCAGATGCAGTCGGGCCTCCTCATCCTCTTCGCTTTTGCCCACCAGTGCCGCGATAAGCTGGTACTGTTGTTCATCAATGTCCTGATACTCGTCGACGAGCAGAAATTGCAGCCCACCGAGCAGTTTTTCCCGCTGCTCTTCCAATTCGAGACCGAGCTGGTTCTGCTCTCCCCGGAGCAGCTTGATTGCGTCATCAATGATGGTGGTAAAGTCGATATCGTCGGATGTCCGGTTTTGCACCGCATTGCCTGTCAGACTCATTGCGAGACCGTGAAAGGTGAATACCGAGACCCGTGCTCCGTCACGCCCCAGCAACTCGGTCAGGCGTCGGCGCAGGGACATCGCCGCATTATGGTTGTAACAGAGCAACATGATCCGCGATGGGGAGATCTGCTTGACCCGCATCAGATAGGCGCAGCGGTGGATAATCACCTTGCTCTTGCCTGACCCCGGCCCTGCCAGTACCAGCAAGTTTTGCTCGGGCGGTGCTTGGACGATCTGTTCCTGGGAACGGTTGTGAAGATCTTCGACGATGCGCTTCCAGGAGTGTTCGCTGGTCGCCAGCTCCAGGATTTTGTTGCGCCCTTTGAAGTAGTGACCGAGAAACTTGTCAGCTTCCATGGAGAAGTAGTCTGTCACCAGCTTTTTGGCTTTCTTGAAGTGTTCCAGGCTGATGCGGGCGTATTCATTCATCACATGGATCTGAATCACCTTCTGGCGATAGTGATGCTCAAGCGGCTGATAGTCTGCCTTGTTGTATTGTTGCTGCCGCTCAGCGGTCAGCGTGAGGGTCATAGCGCTTCGGAACACGGCAAGGCCATTTTGCAGCACGATGGCGTGTTGCTCATGCAGGTAGAGCAGTGCCCGCTCTGCCCCTTTGAGCAACCACTCCTGCTGGCTGCTTGCCTCCCGCTTGTTCATTAGCTGAGCCACATCCATGTCTTCTCGCAGGTATTTGACCAGTTGTTCCAGGGCAAATGACAGCATCACTTGGCGCTGGACACTCTCTTCGCTGCTTGCCAACAGGGTGTAGAGAAAATCGAGGGTGGCGCCTGTGACTCGATGGCGTTGATCAATTGTCTGCTCAATCTGGGACCAGGTTCGGTTGAAGGTGAGTTGGTAAAGATCCCGAGAGAGATATTTGACATCAATGGCGCCTTTCTCGCCCCCCGAGCGACCATCCTGGGCCCAGCTGGTCAGCAAATTGCGCAGCAAGCCAGGGTTACACCGCTCATGCCCCAGATCTTTGATGGCCTGATTGACCAGTCGAATGTTAAAGATCAGCCCTTGCCCTGTATCAGGTTCGGGTTCTTTTTCACGCAAGGTGTCCAGCATCGCCTTTTCAATGCTGTGTACTTGCCCGCAGAGCACCCGGGCATTGTCTCTTCCTTTGGGGCGAAGCCAGGTAGTCAGTAACATCCCCTGAGAGAGAAGACCGACATCCGCCATCTGGGTGAGTACCCGCATCACTTCGCTGGCCTGAACACCACTTCCCTTGTCTGCCATGTATTGGCCTGCTTCTTCGGCGATGGTATCGGCACTGAGGCCATCATCGTCGGCAGCACTCATCAGCGCCTGGATAACCGCTTGCCATATGGCTTTGGCCTTGGGGGCCAGTTTCAGACTCTCAACCCTTTTCATCGCCTCTTCTGTGGAAGCAAACAGAGGGCGCCCCTGAAATACCTGAGTGATGTTGTCACTGCGTTCCAGATAGCCCGCTCGTTCGAGCCAGGCAATAGCTGTCTTGACTTTGGTATCCGCATTGCTGTCATCGGCAGCGAAGCTGGTTTCTACCTCTGGCTGGTTGATGAGCTCTGCACTGGTGGCGACCAGTGGCGAGTTGTTCTCCTGCTTGCCTCCTTTGCTGGCCCTGAGTCTTATTCCGCGCAGGATCTGTTTGATATCGCGCAGGCTGACTTCACTCATGGCCTCGAGCTGGAACTGTTTCTCGATATCCTGTTCATCAAACAGCAGTACGCAGTGAGCTTGTGCTGTATCGCGTCCCGCTCGTCCCGCTTCCTGTAGATAGTTTTCGAGGGAGCCGGGGATATCGGCATGGATCACCAAACGCACATCATCCTTGTCTATCCCCATCCCGAAGGCGTTAGTCGCGCAGATTACCCGGATCTCGCCATTGATAAATTGTTCGAGAGTCGCTTTTTTCTGTGCACTGTCCATTCGGGCGTAAAAGCGCGAGACAGGGAGGGATTGTTGCTGACCGAGGAAATCGGCCAGCTCGTCCACGCTGCGCTTCGTTGCGCAGTAGATAACGCAGGAGCCGGGCTTTTCCTCACCAAAGAACTGCTCGAGCAGGTTAAGGATATGGCCCTGTTTATTGAGACCGGGACACTCAACGACGGCATATTCGAGGTTGGTACGTTCAACCCCGCCTTCCAGTCTGAGAAGAGGTCGGGGCTGTTTATCGAGAAACTGGGCGCAAATATCCTCAATCACATCCGGTTTGGCGGTCGCGGTATAGCAGAAGACAGGAGGCATGGGGACCTGCTGTTCCTTGGCAATTGTGGCGATGGCCTTGGCGCAGTAGAGATAGTCAGGGCGAAAATCATGTCCCCATTTCGACAGGCAGTGCGCTTCGTCAAATACCCAGCCACCGATCTGACGTTGTCGTATTGCTTGTTTGACTGTGCGGTTGCGCAACTGCTCGGGGGAGATATAGAGCAAGGCGATATCCCCCATGCGGATCTGTTCAAGAATCGCGCCTCGCTCTGGTAGCGTCAGCAGCCCCGAGATAGCGGCAACCCCTTCAATACCGGCCTTGTGTTTAAGGTTGTCCACCTGATCTTTCATCAGTGCCTGCAGGGGGGATATCACGACCGTGAGAGCACCGCTTCGCTGGTTACGCACCAGTGCCGGGAGCTGGTAGCAGAGCGACTTGCCACCGCTGGTTGGGAGTATGCCGAGCAATGCGACGCCAGCCATGGCTTCCTCGATCAAGGTCTTCTGCAATGGTGTCCCATCAGGCAGGTTGCGAAAGTTGTCGAGCTCGAAAATTCGCTGCAGATGGCGGCGTGCGTCGTGGTTCTCCTTACAATAGCTGCAGTCAGCATGACCGCAGTGACGTTCACGAACTGTGTGAATGATTTCTGCGGTCTGGGGGAAGCGGCGCCAAATCCAGGGGGGCAATACGGAGTTCCCGCCGGACACGGGCAACCAGGCGCAGGCATAAGCCAATGGTAACAACAGCATGGGTTGACGCAGGGCATCACCAATTACTCGGTTGAGCTGATTGGGGCACGCTTTCTCATGGGCAATGCTCTTGATGAGAGTGGGTAGCTCCGAGACCCGCACTGGCGGGCGGTCTGTCAGTCTGGCAAACACCAGTGACAGACCCTGAGTGTTAAATTGCGCTATGACTCCCTGGTCAAACAGATATTGATAAAGCTGCAATTGGGACAGGGGTAAGGCTTGTAGTGCTATCAGCTGTTCCGAGAAAATCTGCAATGCGAGCCTTGCATCCGCGACCGGGTCATTGAGGGTATCTCGAACCAGTTTGTAATCCTTGACCAAGCGGTGATAGGGGTTTTTGGGAAAGGCAAGGGGAGATAGATAGAGGGTATCTATTACCGGCTTTTCGAGAAGTAACTGAGGGCGTACAGCCTGTTTGGCCAACCAGGGGAGATCAAAATCGAGAATATTGTGACCAAGGATCACATCCGCCCTTTGTGCCAGCGCATTTAACTCCTTGAGTGCGAGATCCTGCGGGCCCTTGAGATTGAGTTCACGACCAGCCAGGAGCGCCCCCAGATGACGGAGTTTTTCGTCCCGGGTCAGTTCAAGGTCAAAGGAAAGAATCTTGTCATCCCCAAACAGGGTCACGACATCAGTCGAGTTCATTAATAGCCATCTCCATCTGGCGTTGACCTCTCATGGCGATAATAAGTGCCAAGAGATCAGTGAGTTGGCCGAATATTACCCGAAATGTTGAATGATGGCATCATTCAGAGCCCTCTGGCCGCGGTTCTTTTGGCGGACACCCGGTTTTGTAAATGCCGCTGCCCGATTAATCGTTCATGTTGGGATAGTGTCGTTCTGGCCATGGCCAACTAACTGATCTTGTGAGATTATTTTACTTCCTTCTCCGTTCGGAACGCATTGTGTCCCTCGACTACTACCAGTGCCATGCCACCGAATTGGCGACTCGTTACCAACAGGTATCTGCGCGCGCCGTTCACGGCGACTGGCTCACACTGCTGGAGCCTTGGCTCCTTGCGGCACCGCGCTGGTTACTCGATGTAGGGGCCGGCAGTGGTCGGGATGCCGCGTTTTTAGCCGAGCTCCATCAGGGCAACATGGTGGTCGCTGTCGAGCCATGTCAGGCACTTGCTGCGCAGGGGCAATGTCATACCTGTGAGGCTGCGGTGGCGTGGGTCAATGATGCTATGCCGGCTCTCTCTCGCGTGACCGGTACTTTTGATCTGATTTTGCTCAGTGCTGTCTGGATGCATCTACCCCCGAAGTCTCGTCCCTTGGCTCTGGCACGTCTTCATGAGCTGCTCTCACCAGATGGTTATCTGGTACTGAGTCTGCGCCTGGTTATCTCGGAGCAGGAGATGCGGGAGCGAGCCATGTATCCGGTAGCTGTCGATGAAGTGGAGCGGCTTGCATTGGAGGGGGGGATGACACTTCTCCATGTGTCAGAACCACTGGGGGATGCCTTGGCGCGTAGCGGCTTGAGTTGGCAGAGTCTGATCCTTGGAGGCGAACATGCACGCTTCCCCTGAGCAGCAACTCTCTTTTATTGCCTATCTGCAACGCATCTTTACCGAAGGCGATTTTGTTGCCACTTACAAGTGCGCCTTGCTTCACGGGATTGCAGATATCGCAATTGAGCGCAGTACCGAGACCCATGAGCTGATGGCGGCGCGCACTATTACGCTGGACGAACTGGCCACCAAGTTTGTGGAGCTCTATTGGCAGCACAGTCTGCCCTACTCGGCGACGGGAGAAACGGCCACCTTGCTCAAACAGAGCAGCGGTCGTCAGGCCATCATGCTGACGGAGTTGTCCCGGCTGCGTGAAGAGGGGGTCCGCTCGGTAACTGCACTGCGTCGTCACGACGCCTGGCGGCCTCTTCTTGCCCGAGTTCGGCGCATCCTTGTTGAGGGACCCTTGTGGCGTCTGCAGATCCTGGGTGGGCGAGAGGAGTGCCACCTCGATCCTCATCAAAGGGGCGCGGATCATATCTGCCTTAACCCCGGCATTCTCTACTGTCTCCACCGCTTTTACGATCTGGTGGTCTCCCTCTCCCGACAGCATTGGTTACAGCTTATCTGCGACATCAAGGGTAATCAGCCACTGATTGGCCCAAGTGTGGGGTTGGAGAATTTTCTATTTGGTTCAAGCCGTCAGGCACTGGGGCGAGTAGGAGAGGTATTGAGGGACTTGCAGGGAGGAACCTGTTTTTACTGTAACAAGGCGATACACGGGAGTGGTGAGGTAGACCATTTCATCCCCTGGCGTCGTTATCCAATCGATTTGGGCCACAACTTCGTACTGGCACACGCCAACTGTAACCGGAGCAAACGGGATTTTCTTGCCGCTCCCGAGCACAGGGATGCTTGGTATGAGCAGAATATCCTGACTCACGGGGCGTACCTCACGGACGAGCTGGCCCCTCTGGTGAGCGTCGATGTCGAGCGTTCTACTGCCATCGCCACTTGGGCCTATCAGCAAGCACTCCTTGAGCATGCCAGGTTGTGGCGTGGTATTGGCCTGTTTGTGGACGTGACAGCCCCCAGTGTGGGGATGAGTAATCTAGGCTTCTCTAGACTCTTCTGAGGCAGATACGAAAAAGCCCAGCCAAAAGGCTGGGCTTTAGAATTTGGCTCCCTCGACAGGACTTGAACCTGTGACATACGGATTAACAGTCCGCCGTTCTACCGACTGAACTACGAGGGAAAAGTGGCTCCTCCTACTGGACTTGAACCAGTGACATACGGATTAACAGTCCGCCGTTCTACCGACTGAACTAAGGAGGAATTGCCTGTCTCGTTAAGACGGGGCGAATATTAATGACCAGGGCGGCGGGTGTCAACCCGCGAATTTCCCGAAAACCGGATTTTCGGATTGTTTGCCCAAAAGTTGCGCTTTGCGGTTTATTTTCAGCACAATCAGTCCCTTGCCATCGCTCCCCCCAACCGGCGCAGGGGGCATTGGTTCGGTTCGCATCAACCTGATGATGACAGCATGATGTCGCGAACGTGCTGGCAATCCGATGAGGCTCAAATGGTAATCTTTGTGGCTAAAAGGGGGATAGCTGGAGTCAAGATCGGCGATTTGGCGGCAAATAGGCCAAATAATGGGTGAGCGCGCGTTTCATTGATCCTGCCCATCGAAAAAATGGCCCGTCTGGAGTAAGGTTACGCAGGATACCATCGCCGCGTCGACAGCCCTGCCGGCCCTTGATGATGATCGGGCGCCGGATCTCTCCGGCCTTTATCTCCCTCTTCTGGTATTACGATATACATGCACAAGCAAGCCTCTTTAAATAGCGTGAAGCTCGCCATAGCCTTACGCCAGTCCTGTATTGATGAACCCTACAGCATGGCCCGCTTCGGCCGTGATCTTATCGCCGGTGTGACGGTGGGCATCATCGCCATCCCGCTCGCCATGGCGCTGGCCATCGCCAGCGGTGTACCGCCGCAACACGGTCTCTATACCGCCATCATCGCCGGTATCGTGATCGCCGTGACCGGTGGCTCCCGTTACTCCATCTCCGGCCCGACCGCTGCCTTTGTAGTGATCCTCTACCCGGTCGCCCAGCAGTTCGGGGTTGGTGGTCTGTTGATGGCGACGCTTATCTCAGGCCTCTTTCTGGTGGCGATGGGGATGGCCCGTCTTGGCCGCCTTATCGAGTACATTCCCCCGTCAGTGACGCTGGGCTTTACCGGTGGTATCGCCATCGTGATCGCCACCTTGCAGATCAAGGACTTCTTTGGCCTAAGCGTGCCCGAGATGCCGGAAACCTATCTGGGCAAGGTCGAGGCGCTGGCCGCCGCCCTGCCAAGCTGGCAGTGGGGCGATACCCTGGTGGGGGTCGCAACGCTGGCTGTGCTGCTGCTCTGGCCGCGCCTGCGTCTGCCGGTGCCCGGCCACTTGCCCGCGGTGCTGGTCGGGGTAGGTCTGGGTTTTGGCCTCCATTACTTTGGGGTGGATGTGGCCACCATCGGCAGCAAGTTCAGCTATACCCTGGCCGATGGCACCCAGGGGATGGGGATCCCGCCCATCGCGCCGACCCTGGTGATGCCCTGGGCCTTGCCCGGACCGGATGGCTTGCCAGTTGAATGGAACCTGGCGGCTGTTGAGCGGCTGCTGCCTGCCGCCTTTTCCATGGCGATGCTGGGGGCGATCGAATCGCTGCTCTGCGCCGTGGTGCTCGATGGCATGACCGGTCGCAAACACAGCTCCAACGCCGAGCTGGTGGGGCAGGGGCTTGGCAACATCTTCGCCCCCTTCTTTGGCGGCATTACCGCTACCGCTGCCATCGCCCGCTCTGCCGCCAACGTGCGTGCCGGCGCTACGTCCCCCATCTCGGGGATCGTCCATGCGCTGGTGGTGCTGGCCGCCATTCTGGTGCTGGCCCCCTGGCTCTCCTGGTTGCCGCTCTCGGCCATGGCTGCCTTGCTGCTCATCGTGGCCTGGAACATGAGTGAAGCGCACAAGGTGGTGGAGCTGATCCGTCGCGCCCCCAAATCCGATGTGCTGGTGCTGCTGGTCTGCCTGTCACTCACCGTCATTTTCGACATGGTCATCGCCATCACCTTCGGGGTGATCCTGGCATCCCTGCTCTTTATGCGCGAAATCGCCAAGATGACCAAACTGCACGATTTGGCCGAGCACAAGCGCTATGCCCATGAGGTGCCGGACAACGGCCTGCTCTACAAGATCAACGGTCCGCTCTTCTTCGCAGCGGCCGAACGGGTCTTTGCCGAGCTGGAAGCGCAAGTGAAAGGACACAAGGTGCTGGTGTTGCAGATGGAGGCGGTTTCCATCCTCGATGCGGGCGGCCTGTCTGCCTTCCTCCACTTTGGCAAGCAGATGGCTAAAGCCGGTGTCGAGTTGCGGGTGGCCGAGTTGCAGTTCCAACCGCTCAAGACCCTGGCCCGTGCCAAGGTACGGCCGCAGCCCGGCAAGCTGGAATTCTACGGCTCGCTGGAAGAGGCGCTCAAAGGTGAACATTTGCACGAAGCGGCAGTAAATTGATTGAAAGGGATACGAAACGGCATATTTTTGGTCACTTGGTTCGGATATTGAGCAAACGAACGCAAAAAGTAAAAAATTGCATTGACCAAAAGCCATCGTATCCCTTACATTACGCCCCGTCGCCGCGGCATGGTCCGCAAGCGAATGTGCAGCTCAAGCACATAAAGCAGTGAGCAAAAATTTGGTGAGGTGTCCGAGTGGCTGAAGGAGCACGCCTGGAAAGTGTGTATACGGCAACGTATCGAGGGTTCGAATCCCTCCCTCACCGCCA
>NZ_JBFODO010000020.1:0-113852 GCF_040908365.1 Aeromonas sp. R2-4 | reverse complement strand
CGGATAACAAAACGGTACCCCTACCGTGTTATCTGGAGTCACCGTATGACCACCAACGAGAAAGTAGCACGTCGCAAACTCAGCCTGCTAGAGCTCGCCAAAGAGCTCAATAACGTCAGTAAAGCCTGCAAGCTCATTGGCTACAGCCGCCAGCAGTTCTACGAAATTCGCCGTAATTACCAGACCTATGGCGCCGAGGGCTTGCTCGACAAATTGCCGGGCTGTAAAGGGGCTCATCCCAATCGGGTTGCGCCCGAGATTGAACAGGCCATCCTCGATTACTCCCTCACCAGACCAACTCAAGGCCCGCTGCGGGTCGCGCAAGAACTGGCTCTGCAAGGCATCAATGTCAGTGCGGGCGGTGTGCGTGGCGTGTGGCAACGGCACGACTTGCTCTCTAAACACGACCGCTTGCTGCGCCTTGAGAAAACTCACCGTGAGCAGACCATTGAGCTCAATGACGAGCAAATTCGCCTGTTAGAACGATTCAGTCCCGAGTTCCGAGAACGCCAGATTGAGGTTCATTACACCGGAGAACTGGTGGCGGTCGACACCTTCTTCGTCGGCGCGCTCAAGGGGGTTGGCAAGGTGTATCTACAAACCGTGCTGGACTGCTACAGTCGCCACGCCTGGGGACGGCTCTACACCAGCAAGCTGCCGGTGACCTCGGTTCATGTGCTCAATGAAACGGTGCTGCCGTTTTTCGAGGCCCACGAGGCGCGGGTCTATACCATCCTGTCGGACAACGGGCGCGAGTTCTGTGGGCGCCCAGACCACCATCCCTACGAGCTGTTCCTGCAACTGGAGGGGATTGAGCACCGAACCACCAAGGTGCGCAGGCCGCAGAGCAACGGCTTTATCGAGCGGCTGCATCGAACCTTGCTGGATGAACACTTCCGCATCAAGGGGAGGACGACCTGGTATGAGTCGGTAGAGCAGATGCAGACAGACCTGGATAGCTATCTGGTGCACTACAACACCCAGCGGCCACATCAGGGCAGGATGATGGAGGGTCAAACCCCCTACAGCATGTTCAAGAAGGGTCTGAAATTGATACCGAAGGAAGTGCGCTCTAAAGTAGCGTAAACAAGACACCGGTTTGAGGCCGGTGTCAGGTGATAACTAGATCTGTACAGACTGAGGTTGATTGTTAGTATCGAACTTTGATAAATAAGGGGGGCAATTGTCCCCTTATTTATCAGTAATGTATTTTCGCTGTTATTTATCGTGTGTGCGTGTTCAAGATGAAATAAATATCTTTATTTATGCCTAAGTTTTCTTGAGAGATTCAACAAATAGGACACAGTCTCTTCTCTGGTAAGTTGTTTGTCCATATCTATGATTTTCCAATATGGTGGCTTAGTTTTGGATGGTTCTGAACAGTCTATTCCTAACTTCCTTAGAGTATTAGCATCATATTTCGAAATAATTATTTTGGGTTTGCATGTGCTTCGCGTAAATACCGTTAATCTAAGTTTGTCTAAAATTACATCAAAGCCTATCATTCCATTACTTGGCAAGGTATTTGGATTTGGTTCTTTAGTGTCTACAGATAAACCTAATTGTTCTAGCTCTTCTTGTATGCCATCTAAAAATTCAAATGCATTTGTTGCAGTCAATCCATCTATCTTATCTTGTGAAAACTCACCGCTAATCGCTCTTGCTGGTCGTTCCTTGATCTCCCACTTTGGAGGTGATAAAGCTCTTATTTTATCAACTAAGTTGTCAATTTACTCATATACAGGCTCGCTAACATTGATTCTAAAAAATTCACAATCAAGCTCTGCTTTTATGTCGGACTCTCTTTTTAAATCATCTTCTTTTTGCCGGTTATGATATGGTTCATCAATTTCTACGGCGATCTTCAAGTCAGGGAAATATCCGTCGATAAAGTATTTGTCGACCGGGTATTGAGACATTAGCTTTACATCTCTAAGAGCATAGTGAAGTGCATACATAACAATGGACTCCCATCGTTTATGGCTTGTTCTTGTATTGTTAAAAATGAATCTTTCTACTTGAGTACTCATATGTTTTATTTTTTATAATTTTGTTGTCAGTGTTTTAAGGTGGGCTTAACAAGTTTTTAGCAATTTAGGGTGAAATATTGGAGGCTCCCTCATATTTTTATCTCTTGCCCGCCATTATATCTATTGTAATTGTATTGTACATTCACATTAAGTAGGTGGGTGGATATATTTCGTGGCGCACATCATCCATATCAGTTAAGCATTGGATTTTATATGGGCGGTAATATTTCTACCAAACTGGTTTACTACATCGAGCGTTGCGCGATACTTTTCTTCTGGTACTGGATATTCTGGACCCATCATCTTATCAATCTGTTTTTTCAGTATATCGATCTCACTTGAAAGTTCTGGTGCGCTAGTAACCACGATCGCCAACATTTTTTTCAAAGGGTTTCGTCCAGACATGCAGACCATAAATTCACCGATAGTCATGTTCTTTGAGTTGCAGTAATAGTCTCGAACATACTCTATTGTTTCATAAGAGTACTCTACTAGCTTTCGTTTACTCTCCAATTTGTATGCACGATCTTCATGCTTTAATGCTCTTTCCCATTGTAACTTGCTAAAAAAATATCCAATTAGACCACCTAGTGCGGCTCCTAAAATGGTTGTAATCAATTCCACTTGTCTCTCCTGATTTCATGCTGCTTAAATCTAAGAAACCAATAAGTTAAACTGTAATTTAAATATTGCTTTTCTAAGTAAAAGTAAGAGCTCGGCAATAATGTCACCGAGCTTTATTTTAATTTTAGATATGGTGTATTCCTCATGCCCACTTTGAGCGAACTGTTGATTCAAATATATCTAGTAATGCTAAGTGTCGAGCCACTTCGACAAACATGGCCTCTGGTGTGTTGTCATTGAGTGGCCGCTTAAAGCAAGCAACGGTATTCGCTCGTTCTTGCCACACCTCGCTGCATTCGACCTGATGCAATGTTTCATGAGCGGCCTTATGCTGTTTATCTCCCTGCAAATTACAAGCATAGTAATTGATGGCAAAATGATGCCCTTCACGGCCATCTAGAAATAACACAACATCAGAGTCAGTTTTCCAGTGTGTGAAACCGAATCGTAAAGCAGGATAGCCATACCAAGTGTGTAACTTGGTACTGATATCAACCTCTTGTTCGCAGAAGTATCGCTCTAGATAATGTACATATTGAGCTTGCAGATCTTTGACCACGCTGTTTTTGAGATCCTGTATTTGTTGAATCTCTTTGAGGTGGGAGAGAACAAAGTTTGCTGTAGGGATTGGTATATCGGAAACCGCCATCAATGACTCCAAATGCAATAGAAATTCGCGTAATAGAATAAGCCACTTGTTAAAAGGTGTGGTTATGAAGGCTTGCCCTAGTTTGGGAGATAGACGGTTTAGAAAATCGTTGTAGGCAACGCCATACCAACCAATGGGTGATTTACCAGATGGAGAGAGTACAACTAGCAGCTGCCGTTTCCCTTCATAGTGTTTCGCAAGATATTTCTTATATTCGGAGAATGGGTTGTTTTGATGATGCCAGATCTTATTTTCAAGTGCCATGACCCATTCTTCGGATTCAAGAACCAGATCCAGCCTGCTGTTAGTATGGGTAGTTACTTCCCGCTGGGGTTCATTAATCAGTGATGCAGATATTTGAACCCCTTCAGGTAGGGCTTCCAGTAGGGTTTCGAGCACAAGGCTTTCTAGATTATGAGCTGCTGTTGGGGACAGAAAAAATGCTAACAGATCACTAATTGGATTTTCATAGTGTCCTCTAGCTCCGATTGAAAAGAGATTCTGTTCTCGTTTAATTGGTGCTGGGACTCGGTTCAGTTCATCAAGCAATGAATGAAGGTGTTCCAATTCCATAAGTGCTTCGCAAAAAATGAATTAAGGGAGTCAATATAGTCATTATTGTTAATGAATACGAGAGATAATTATCATATTATAAGCAACGCTATAGTATGGACTCGCTATCTTGAATATTGGGCTAAATATCGTAGGTTGGTGCTGAACGCAGTGAAGCCCAACGTTTACCGCGAAACGTATTTACAAATGTTTTTACCAAACGGCCCAATCCATGTTTATCCCGCTCTGGTTGCGTGATCATCCTCGTCTGTTGGGCTTCGCTACGCGCTGTGCCAACTTACAAAAACCACGCTACCGCCCCTGAATTTCAGCCTCCAGTCTGCTGTTTGTTACCTGCGTTTTGGTACTGGCTTGGCTCATGGCTGACTCCTGCGAGAGGTTGCCAAGCGGCTATGTTACCGAACGGGGCTGGGGTGAAAAGCGCAAGCGGGCGGTTTTCTGAGCAAGATCAATAAATTAATAAATAACGGACGGTGATATAACCGCACCACCGCAGCAGCCTATCCGCGCAGAGTGAGATTGGAAGGTGAAAGCGAGAGTGCCGCCCTCTTGCTGGCGGGCATTAAAAAACCCTATGGACCCAAAGGCCCATAGGGTTTTTCTGCGGTGATTGTTTGGGTAGTGGTTATCTGGCTTGGCGAACCGGCACGGCGCGGGTGGTGGCCACTTCGTAGCGGCTTTGGCTTGCCGGAGCCCCTTTCTGGAACTGGCGTACCAGCCGGTCGAGATCGCTTAACTGGTTTACCAGCTGGGTGATGCCGTGCACGGCGTGCTGGCTGCCGACGCTGGAGTCATCGGCCAGGGTCTTGATGCTGAGCACGTTGCGGTTGATCTCGGCGGTGACGTGGAACTGCTCCTGTACCGCCTGGGCAATCTGGCCGCTGCCAGAGGCGACCTGCTGCAGCATATCGTTGATCTGCTGGAGTATGGTGCCGGTCGCCGAGGCTTTTTGCTGGCAGCTTTCGGAGAGTTGGCAGCCCTTCTCCATCGCCTGTTCTGCATCCCCGGCGCTGGTTTGCAGCTCGGTGATCATCTTCTGGATTTCGCTGGTCGAGGATTGGGTCTTGATGGCGAGCGTGCGGATCTCGTCGGCCACTACCGAGAAGCCGCGACCCGCTTCGCCAGCCCGGGCCGCTTCGATGGCGGCATTGAGGGCCAGCAGGTTGGTCTGGTTGGCGATGTTGTTGATCACATCGAGGATGCCGTCGATATCGCGGCAGTGGCCGACCAGCGCACTGATCACGCTCTTGGAGGTGGTCAGCTCGCTGTTCATGCCCGCCACGGCGGCCACGGTTTCGGCCACGCTACTGTTGCCGCTCTTGAACAGCACGGCCGTTTCATCCAGCAGGCTGGAGGAGTCAGTCGAACTTTGTGACACCTCGCGAATGGATTCCGACATCTCGGTCACGGCGGTCGCTACCTGATTGGTTTCGGCCTGCTGCTGTTGCAGGTTGTCGGTGATGGATTCGGCGTTGCGCAGATCCCCTTCGGCGGCCTGCAGGATCTTGCTGCAAGTCTGCTGGGTGCGGGCCAGCACGGCGTTGAACTCGGCCTGATTCATCACCATCGAGAGTTCGATGGCGGCGATGTTGTCCACCTTGTTGGTGTAGAGCAGCTGCATCAGAGGGTTGTCAAAGCGGCTGCGGGCCATCTTGTTGAGCTTGCCGAGGCGACGGGAGAGGACATTCAGGGTGATGGCCGCTATCGCCAGCGGCAGGGCGACCAGCGCCAGTTGCCAGTTCATGTCGTGGTTGTAGCCCAGCGCAAACATGGCGAGCAGGCTCAGCAGCAGGCAGAGGTTGATGGCCAGGGTATGGGAGAAGGTGGGCAACTTGAGCGCCAGCGGCAGCTTGTTGTTGCGAAGGTCGGCATAGACCTTCTCGGCCCGCTGCTTGATCTCTTCGCTCGGGGCGGTGCGCACCGACTGATACTCCACCACCCGGCCGCTGGCATCCTTGATGGGGGTGACAAAGGCGCTGACCCAGTAGTGATCGCCACTCTTGCAGCGGTTCTTCACCGGCCCCATCCAGCTCTTGCCTTCGCGGATATGGTTCCACAGATCGGCAAAGGCCTGTTTCGGCATGTCAGGATGACGTACCAGATTGTGGTGTTCCCCCACCAGCTCGTCGAGCTGGAAGCCTGCTATCTCGCAGAACTCATCGTTGGCGTAGGTGATGCGGCTCTCCAGATCCGTGGTGGAGATCAGGCTCTGGTGGTCTGGATAGAGACGTTCTCTTTGGGTAACCGGTTGATTGATTCTCATGGCCTTACTCCCGAGCTGTGATGGTTAGATTTTGATCTACATCAAGACATCTGCAAGGGGTGGGCCAGTTGGCAAAAGCTAATGATTGATATGTTATTAGTGCCGTTTTGGCAGGAAAAGAACGTTGCTGTTTGCAATATGCAACGGAGCAGACGGGTGTGCCTCTGCGGCATCTGCAATTTGCAACCTATTCTGGTCAAGCCCATAAGCTTGGAGCCAGCAGCTGGATGCGAAGGAACCACGAACCGACGGGGCATCCGCTGCCCCGCCAGAGATCAGGGGAGAGGGTCGGGAGCGGGTGAGGAGGGGGCGCTGACGAGCTGCATCACTTCAATCTGGATCCCCTGCACCAGCACGGTTTTCAGATCCTGCAGGTACTCCTCCAGCGGCGACTCTTGCAGCAGTTGGGCGAGCTCGTTGCCCACCGGGGTAAGCCGGTAGTAGAGCAGGGTGATGTTGTTCTGCTTGCACTGCAGCCGCCAGCGCTGGTTGCCGAACTCCAGCTCGACCCCATCGGCGGGCAGCGGGCCGGACTCCAGCTCCGCGCGATGCAGCAGCCCGAGCTCAAACAGTTGCAGCAGGGCGTTGTAGGGCAGTCGGTATTTGCCAAGGCCGAGCCGCGTTGCTTTGGCGCGACTCAGCAGGGTGGCCCCCTTGTGCAGCCCCAGCAGCAGTCGCTGCTCGTCGCTGCCGGTGTAGTGGCAGGTCAGTGAACAGATGCGCTGGAACAGCTGGGCCTCGCGCTGGGTCATCTCTTTGAGGGTGGCGAGCGCGCGTATGGAGAAGCGGCCCGGCGTGGCGACTTCCAGCGCGAAGATCCGCCCCCACAGCTGCTGCATCGGCACCATGCTGATATCTTCCGCCAGTTGCAGGAAGCGGGTCAGCCAGTCGCTGTCCATCTCGCCGCCGGCCGCGGTCTCTTCGCAGTGGCGGGAGGCCATCACCATGATGGCTTCCAGATTGCGCTGACGGGCGGCCTGATCCGCCAGATGGCGAAAGGTGGCGCGCTGTTCGAAGGTGCTGTCGGTGTTGCGGGTGAGCATGCCGTCGATACCGCGACTGCGTGCCAGACGCAGGGTCTGCTCCTGGCTGCTCAGGATCGAACTCTCTTTTTTCGGGGGGGGGAGGTCTGCCATGCTGACTCCATTCGCACAGGTTCTGGAGCTGAATGTTACTCCAACCGGGATGCCAAGATAACAAAGCGGCCTCTGTGGAGGCCGCTTTTTTTGCAATGGGAGGATTACTCCTCGTAGACGCTCACCTCGACCGCTTCCATCGAGTAGGAGGCGGTGGCCATCTCGTGGCTGGAGCTGACCGTGCGCATCTTGCCCTGCACCCAGATGGCATCCCACAGGTCATCCACCGGCGCACCCTTGGGGTAGCTCACATAGATCACCTGATTGGTGGGGGGCGGCGGCACATGGATGCAGGCGCCGAAGTAGGGCACCAGCAGGAAGGCGGTGATCTTCTTGGCATCCCCTTCCAGCGGCACCACGAAGCCCGGAATGCGCACATCCTGGTTGTCCAGCTTCTTGTTCACTCCGCCCACTGGTTGCGGCACCGACATGGGATCTTCGTGATTGACCTGGGGCGGTGGCAGCAGTTTCTCCCCTTCCGGGATGAGCACATCCCAGTCGATGGTCTTGTAATCGGCGGCCAGGGCGGGCAGCACCAGCAGACTGGCGAGCAGCGCCACAATTTTCCACTTCATCATCTGTCCTTCTGTTTCAATTTTGGGCGTCTCGCTAGACGCGAATGCTCATGCCATCGCTCAGGCTGTAGCGGTAAGCGCGGGCGGCAGGGAGCAGGCCGATCACCATGCCTGCCAGCCACACTACCCCCAGCAACTGCCACTCGTAGGTGCTCGGCAGCCCCAGACTCAGTTGCAGGCCATAGTGGCTGAGCAGCCAGGGCGAGGCAAGCCCCTGCCCCAGATAGAGCACGGCGACCCCGAGAGCGATGCCGACCGTGGTTAGCGCCATGGCCTCCAGCGCCAGCAGCAGGAACAGGTGGGCAGGGCCCGCACCGAGGGAGCGCAAGATGGCGAGCTCCCGGCGCCGCTCGTTAAGCCCCGCCAGCAGGGTGGTCAGCATGCCGATCAGGCCAGCGACTACCACGAAACCGGCGATGACCGAGAGGGCGGTTTCCGCCACGCTCATCAGGCTCCACAGCTCCTGCAGGGCGGCCCCCGGCAGGATCGCCATCAGCGGCTCTTTGGGATAGGTGTTGACGCTGCGTTGCAGCTGGAACGCCAGGATCCGGTTGCTCAAGCCCACCATAAAGGCGGTGATGGTTTTCGGGGTGAGATCCTGCGCCAGCGCCTGCTCCGGCGTCACGTTCTTGCTGTGGCGGCCGGTGTCCCAACCGAGATGGATCGCCTCTATCCCCGCCAGCGGCACATGGATGGTGCGATCGATGGGCGTGCCGGTCGGCGCCAGAATGCCCACCACCTTGAATGGCAGGTTGTCGTGCTGGCTGAACGAGGTGTTGCCAGCGCCGTGGGCGATGACGATGGATTGGTCGAGGTGATAGCCGAGCTTCTCGGCCACCTGAGCGCCGAGTACCGCTTCAAACGGCGTGTCGAACGGCCGTCCTTCGCGCAGTTGCAGCGATTGCTGCTGACCGTACTTCAGGTGAGTGAAGTAGTCGCCATTGGTGCCGAGCACTCGAAATCCCTTGTGGGAGTCACCAAGGGAAAGCGGGATGGTCCAGGCAACGCCCGGTTTCTGCTTGATGGCCTGATAGGAGTCCCACCCCACGTTGTTGGTGGGGTTGCCGATGCGAAACACCGAGTAGAGCAGCAGGTTCACCTGACCGGAGCGGGCACCGACGATGAGATCGGTTCCCGAGACGGTGTTGGAGAAGCTTTCACGGGCCTGGGTACGCACCCGCTCCACCCCGAGCAGCAGGGTGACGCTGATGGCGACGGCCAGCAGGGTGAGACCGGCGGTAAGGCGGCGGGCCCAGAGACTTTGCAGGGCTAGCTTTAGCATGATGCCCTCCGGTTGAGCTGTTGCAGGTTTTCGACCCGCGGGAACAGGGGTTCGAGATAAGGGTCGTGACTGACGAAGATCAGGGTCGAGCCCTGCTTGTCGCACTCCTCGAACAACAGCTTGATAAAGGCGGCCCGGTTGTCGGTGTCGAGTGCCGAGGTTGGCTCGTCAGCGATCACCAGTGGCGGCGAGCCGATCAGCGCCCGTGCGGCAGCAACCCGCTGCTGCTGGCCGATGCTGAGGGCATGGACGGGGCGATGCAGTGCGTCATCCGGCAGTTGCAGCTCCGCCAGCAGACGGCGCACCTCCTGCTCCGGACTCCCTTGCAGGCGAGCCCGTTTGGCGGGCGAGAAAGTGAGGGCAGCGGTCACGTTGTCCTGCACCGAGAGAAAGGGCAGCAGATTGAACTGCTGGAAGATATAACCCAGATTGGCCGCCCGGAAGTGGTCACGGGCACGGCCAGAGAGCTGAGCCAATGGTTGGCCCAGCACCTCCAGGGTGCCGTGGTTGGCGGTCTGGATCCCGGCCAGCAACCCGAGCAGGGTCGATTTGCCGGAGCCCGACGGGCCCTTGATAAAGACCCGCTCACCCTCGCGGATGGTGAGGGCGGGCAGATCGAGTACGGCGTCGCCACCTGGCCAGGCAAAGGCCAGATCGCGGATCTCAACCACGGCTTTTTTCATGGCGTTACCAGCTCAGCTTGTTGGCGGACGGGGTCAGCTCGCCAGCGGTCTGGCCGGTGGGCAGGATCCCCTGCACGCTCAGCTTCTCAAGGCTCGGATAGACGCTGAAGAGGGTTGCCTCAAGGCCGGTCAGTTTGGCTGGCGTTGCGCAGGTGTAGGTGTACATGGCGCCCATATCGGCGTGACCCGCTTCGTCATGATTATGCTGGTCTTCATGTTTGTCGCTGGCAGCCTTGTCATGGTCATGGTCATGGTCATGGTCATGGTCATGGTCATGGTCGTGATCATGCTCTTCTTTGGCGGCTTGCAGCTCCTGCTGGGTCAGTTTGCAGCCCGCGGCCGGGTCGAAGCGGAACAGGGTGTCAGGCTGCTGGAGGCGGGCGACCGCCTTGGCATACTGCGCCTTCTCTTCATCGCTCTTGGCGACGTGCTCGAAGCCCACCAGATCGGCAGCAGGGGCCTGCAGTTCGATCATCAGCTGGTCGCCATCGACCACCAGATTGAGGTGGCCGTGGCCATGCTCGTGGGCGCCGTGGCTGTGGCTCTCGTGTTCGTCGTGATTTGCGTGTGCGCCAAAGGTGGCTACCGCCAGCAACAGAGTAACTGCTTTCATCTTTAATCCTTTTTCAAAACAAATAGCGAAATTAAACAAAGGGATAGAGAAAAGCAGAGGCGGGCGGCGCACGGATGGCATAGCTGTGAAGCGTGGTTGTATCCGCCGAGCGTTGCATGATTGCAACTGCGGGCAGAACAGAGGTCGAACTGGGGAAACAATAGGGGGTAGCGGTGATGACCTGTTTGCCATCCAGATGGAGGGCGCAGACCAGGCAGTGATGGTCGTCGTGGCCGGGCAGGGCAGATTCAAACTGGTGCCGGGCAAGGGCAGGCTGCAGCCATAACCAGCCCAGCAACAAGATCCAGATTTTCAGCTTGATACGACCCATAGACCCTTATGGAAAGGGCGCCATCAGCGCCCTTTCTCTCTGACTTAGAGATGGGACTTGATGAGCCCCATCACGGTAGCAATGTTGTTGGCATCGAGCTGGCCATCTTTGGCAAACAGCACCTTGCCCTCTTTATCCAGCAGGATGATCGCCGAGCTTTCCGGCGTCAGATCCCAGGCGTTGCGCGCCATGCCCTTGGCATCCAGTACCATGGCGGACCAGGGGAACTCTTTCTTGCTGTCCTCGGCACTGCTCTTCACGAAGCCGGAGGTGCCCCAGATGGCGTCATTGCTGTTGATGACGGTAACGGTCTGGTACTTGTCTTGCGGCAGTTTGGCGGCCTTGATCGCCTCGATCATCGGGGCGTTCAGCTCCTTGGCACTGGAGCGACCGGCAATATGCTGGATCAGGAATACCTTGCCGGTGAGCGAGGTGCTCTGCCACGGCTGGTAGCCGATATCCTTGCCGTTCAGTACCAGCTCACCCTTGTCACTGACATTGACCAGCGGCACCGGGTTGCCATCCTTGAAGTTGTGAGCAAAGACCAGAGATGGCAGCAGCGCCAAAGTAAGTACGAGATGTTTCATCCTGATGACACTCCATTTGTTATGTTATAACGAGTTTCGGATTGAGGGAATGGGCGAGCTTCATCCTAAACTGATCGGATCTGTTTAAAAAGTGTTAAATAAGATCGCAATTCAGAAGCGTCGGCGCCCCGCCAGTCAGGTGGTTGGCTGGCAAGGGCGGCTAGGATGGCATGACATCAATAAAAATCAATGAATTGGCTGCTGGTCTGAGCTGTCTTCGTCAGTAGAGCGACTCGCTGATGAGGGGGATCTTGGCCATGGTCATCTGCTGGGCCAGCAGGGACGAGCCGGTCAGCAGCACATGGCGCTGATTGTTGATCACCACCACATCACCGGGTACGCCACTGTCTGCCGTAATGGCCAGCCAGGCAGGGGAGACGCTGCCGATGCTGATATCCGGATAGATGATGCTGAGCACATATTGCGGGGCCAGCTCTGCCAGCAGGCTGGCCATCAGCAGCGCCTTCTCGTCGCTATCGGCCTTGTTATCCTGCAACGCCTGCAGCGGCGGCGCGAAGTGATCCAGCTGCTCCGGCTGGGTGGGGATGGCGTTCAGCCACTCCTGCAGCAGGCTGACGCTGGTGGCGAGATCCTTGGCCGCAAATTGCTGCGCCAGTGGCTTGAGGTGCCCTTTGAAGTGGTAGAAGAGCTGGGAGTAATCGGGGCGCACGCAAGGCAGCTTGCGATTGGCCGGATGAACGCAGGGCACCACCCTCATCTGGTAGAAGGCATCCTCCTGATACTGCTGGTAGGCTTGCCAGAACAGCATCGACTCCATGCTGTCGTCCCGCAGGGTGAAGGCCTGCTCCAGATTGCGAAATTTGGTAGCGGTCTCTGGGCTGCTCTGGTTGATCAGGTTGATGCTGTTGTAGAGCCGCGGGCTGATATAGGCGTAGAGGGTCTCCAGCGGATTGGTGAGAGAGGCCTTCAGCAGGCTCATCTCGTGGCGACTGGCGGCCATCACCTGATCGTCGGTGGTCAGCTGGAAGTGCTTGCGCTGGCCATCGGTGGATTGCCACTGCCAGCTCATGTTGATTTCGCTGGCGTTGCTTGTGGCGCCAAGGGTGGTGTAGAGAGTGAGGCTGAGCAACAGCGCGGGGATCAGCTGCATGATGGTGCTTCCTGCCGTGGACGATAATTAACAACTAGGTGAGCCGGCACCACTTTGGTGATGTTTCGTTTTGTGATCTGGATAACAGATTGATGTGACTTTTAATTTAATTGTGAAATTAAGTCACTCTGGAGGGGTTATGAAGCCTTGGATCATAGTGCTGTTTGGGCTGCTCAGCCTGCCAGCCATGGCGGGTCAGGTGATCGTCAACAAGGGGATGTCCGTTGCGGATACCTTTGCCCTGCGTGACCAGCTGGCGCGTGAACACGAATGGCAGGAGTGGTTGCGCTACCAGCAGGCCATCAAGTGGCTGGAGGTGTTGCCGGTCAACTGCGAGCTGATGAGCCAGCCTGGCGGCGGCTATCGCTGTGGCGGTGATTACTATCGTCCTTACCAGAAAGATGGTCGTGAAATATACATTCAGGGCAATCCTGCCGGAGATGCGGCCGGTCAGCTGCCGCAAACACCGACAAAAAAGGCGCCATAAGGCGCCTTTTTCATACCGGGTGACGCTTACTTGGCTGCGTAACGCTCGGCAGAGGTCTTGATCTCGGCTTCGGCAGCAGCCTTGTCGCCCCAGCCTTCCACCTTGACCCATTTGCCCGCTTCCAGCTCTTTGTAGCGCTCGAAGAAGTGCTGGATCTGGGCTTTCAGCAGTTCCGGCAGATCGTTCACATCCTGGATGTGGTCGTACTGCTTGGTCAGCTTGGAGTGCGGTACGGCAACGATCTTGGCATCTTCGCCAGATTCGTCGGTCATCTTCAGCACGCCAACCGGGCGGCAGCGAATGACGGAACCGGCCAGCAGCGGGTAGGGGGTCGGAACCAGTACGTCGACGGGGTCACCATCCAGAGAGAGGGTCGCGTTCACGTAGCCGTAGTTGCACGGATAGAACATCGGGGTAGACATGAAGCGATCGACGAAAATAGCACCGCTGTCCTTGTCGACTTCGTATTTGATCGGGTCGGCATTCTGCGGGATTTCGATGATGACATAGATATCGTCGGGCAGGCTCTTGCCGGCCGGTACCAGGTTCAGGCTCATGATAATTCCTTCGTTGTTAGTATCAGGTTTGCAGGCCGATATTATAGCGATGTGATATTAAATGACCATATTTCAGCGGCTATCGCTAACAAAGAAGGGGGATGTTTCCGCTTTGCGGCGCTTTGATGTGTGCAGGATGCAACAAAACGGCTGTTTTGATGGCCTGCCGGTGAGCAAAGTCACCGGCAGGGCATGTGGAGTTGCGAGCAAAGAGGGTCAGAGCGAGTAGGGGAGTCTCGACTCGTTGACCAGTCGCGACAGGGCTGTCACTACATGAGGGTCAAACTGGGTGCCGGAGCGGGACTGGATATACTCCATGGTCTGCGCCAGCGTCCAGGGCTCCTTGTAGGGGCGCTTGCTGAGCAGGGCATCGAACACATCGACTACCGCCACAATCCTAGCCGACAGCGGGATCTGCTGACCAGCCAGCTGCTGCGGATAGCCCTTGCCATCGAAGTGCTCGTGGTGGCCCCGGGCGATTTCGGCGCCGAGAGAGAGGTAGCTGGTTCCCTCCACCATTTCGCCCGCCTTGTGCAGGATATTGGCGCCGATGCCGGCATGCTGCTCCATGATGGCCCGCTCTTCCGGGTCGAAACGGCCGGGCTTGTGCAGGATATGATCCGGGGTGCCCACCTTGCCCACATCGTGCAGGATGGAGGCCATGCCGATCATCTCGACAAACTCCGGGGTCAGCTGCTCGGGATAGGCTGCCATCTGCTTCAATTCGGCCACGATGGCATCCGATAGCTTCTGCACCCGCAAGACATGCTCGCCGGTATCGGAGTCGCGAAACTCCGCCAGCGCCGCCAGCGCCACCACGGTGGCCTCCTGGGCGCGCAGCAACTGGTTGTAGAGATAAAGGTTGTCGTAGGCCGCCGAGATGCGCTGACAGAAGACATCCAGCAGATCGCACTCGAGGGGATCGAGAGGCTGGGTCGGGGTAAAACTCAGCACGAATTCGCGACCATTCTGGGCGGCGATATAGAGGGAGTCCTGCGGGTGTTCAAAGCGGTTGCAGCGCGCCGCCAGTGCCTTCATGACCGAGTCATTGAGGGTGGGAAAGTCAGTGATCTTGCCATCATCCAGCAGAGTCTCGTAGTCGCCGGTGGCGGCGAGGATCTCCAGCCCCTGTTCGCCGGGACGGCGTTCGGCGCAGATAGCCCCTTCGGTGCCCACATCGAGAATGGCGCTGATCTGTTTCAGCACGCCGGAGGCAAACTCCTTGAGTGAATGAAGATGGTAGAGATCGCCCGCCCCTTCGAGAATTTTGCCGAGCCCCTGGCGGCTCTTGTCGATGGCACTGAGGGTTTCGTATGAGCGCAGGGATGCGATGACGGTGGTATATAGCTTTTGTACCGTCAGTTCGGTCTTGGTCTTGTAGTCATTGATGTCGTAATCGAGGATCACCCGCTGCTCGGGGGCTTGGCCGGGTTGGCCGGTACGCAGCACGATCCGTACCAGCGAGTTGTGCATTTCGTTGCGGATCCGGTGCACCAGCCGCAGACCTGCGTCTTCGGTCTCCATCACCACATCGAGCAGGATCAGTGCAATCCTGGGATTGGCCTCCAGCATGCGGCCAGCTTCGGCGCCGCTGTAGGCATTGAGCAGCTCCAGCGGACGGGATTTGTAGTGAATGTTGGAGAGGGCCAGGCGGGTGGCATGATGGATATCCGGCTCATCATCCACGATCAGCACTTGCCATGGGTTGAGTGCCTTGGGGACCACGACCTCCTCATCATCGAGTTCGATGATGTCGTCGTCCAGCAAGATATCGTCCTTGTCTTGGGCACTGCTCATATCGGTTACGCCTCCGGCGCTCAATGAGTATGTGAACAGTATGCACGATCACATCCGCTCGGATCATCAGGATAAGTAGATATCGTGAGCTGGCTCCGCCTCTTTATCGCTACTCGAAAGGTTCCAGATACCCCTGGATAGACTTCTTCAACCAGGCCAACACCTTGCCGTGATAGGCGTTTTCCGCCAGATAGACCCCGTAATCCCGCCACTGCAGGCTGAACTTGTGTTTCAGGGTCAGCAGGGAGCCTTGTCGCAGCTGGCTCTGGATCAGTGGCGAGGGGAGCACCGCCCAGCCCAGTCCGTCCAGCACCGCATTGCGCATCAACTCGAAGCTGGAGAGGCCGATGTGCTGGCCCCCTACTGGCAACAGGCTTTTTACCGAAAATTCATCTACATACGAGAGGGTGACCTGGGTGTGATCGGTCAGATCCTGTTGTTTGACCCGCTTCAGTCCGGCCAGCGGATGGCTGGGGGCCACCACCATCAGGGTGCGGATCGGGTTGAGCACGTCGATATTGAGGCCGCTGCGCTCCTGATCCTCGGTTATAAGGCCAAAGGCGGCATCGACGAATCCCTCTTCCACCAGCGCCGGTAGTTCGGGCGGAGATGCGAGCACCAGCGAGATACTGGTGCCGGGAAACTGATTGTGCAGGCTGGCCAGCATCTCGCGCCACACCGGCTCGGGAATCGCGTCATCGCGGGCGACCCGCAGCGCCACTTCGGCCCCCGAGGCGTAATGTTTGCACTTCTGCTGCAGGCTGTTGGCTGCCTGCAGCAGGCGGGTGCAATCATCCAGCACCAGCTCGCCGATTTCGGTCAGCCGACTCTGATTGGCACCTCGTTCAAAAAGTTCGACGCCAAGCTCAACTTCCAGCGCTGCGATGGAGGTGCTGACGGCGCTGCGGCTTTTGCCGAGGCGACGGGCGGTGTTGGCAATAGAGCCGCTATTGGCGGACTCTACAAAGAGTTCTATTTGATATAGCTTCATGTTTTACAGGCTGTGGCGGAGTTTTTCACCATCACCTTAGCGTGCCGAACCAAGGCAAGGCAAACCTGTGGCGTCGGAATAATCGACGCTGAGCGATTGTCGCGAGTTGCTTCGCCCCGTTTACCATCTCTCCCGTCGAAGCAACAAAGGCATCTTATATGTTATTAAGTCGTATGTTTCTGGCCCGGCTGTTTTTGACCGGCGCCATCGTGACCGAGGTCGCCGGTACCTCCAGCATGGCCATGATCCCCGAGCAGGGAGCTGGCTGGATGAATTACATCCCGATGTGGCTGTTGATCGGTTTCTCGTACTGGTTGCTGGCGAAAGCCGCCAAAACAATCTCCATTGGTATTGCGTTTGCGCTCTGGGAGGGGCTCGGGATCACCTTGATCACCATAGTGTCGGTCATGTTCCTTGGTTACGATGTGACCGTTCAGGAGCTGATTGGCCTGGCTCTCGCGATAGTGGGGATTGTTATGGTGACCATGGGGGAGACCCATGATGAGCCTGCAGACAAGTCAGTAGAAGCGGAGGCCACAGCATGAGTCCGTTTGTGATTGTATTGGGTGCCGCACTGATCGATATCGGCGCCAACATGGCCATCAACCGCTCCAAGGGTTTTCGTTACAAGGGGTGGGGATTCCTGGGGATCATGCTGGTACTCGGCGCCTTTACCTTGCTCTCGGAAGCGGTAAGTGGCGGCCAGATTGACCTGGCTGTTGCCTACGCCACCTGGGGGGCTATCGGCATCGTCGGTACGGCGCTGGGCGGTTTGCTCTTCTTCGGTGAGCGGCTCAAGCCCATTGGCTGGGCTGGCATGATGGTGATGGCGCTGGCTGTCGTTATGCTGACTACCGCCTGATAACCTGAAGCAATAACAAAAGCCGCCCGGTAGCAACCGGGCGGCTTTTGTTTGGCTGATTGCTTGGTCGATGCAGGCTCAGCGCGGCGCTTCGTAGAGCTCCAGCGGCAGGCCGTCGGGGTCGGCGAAGAAGGTAAAGCGCTTGCCGGTCAGCTCGTCCACCCGTACCGGCTCTACCTCGACCCGATGGGCCCGCAGGTGGGCGATGACCCGGTCAAGGTCGCTGACCCGAAAGGCGAGATGGCGCAGGCCGCACGCCTCGGGGCGGGAGGGACGTTCGGGAGGCGAGGGGAAGCTGAACAGCTCCAGCTGGCTGCCGTCCGGCAGGGCCAGATCCAGTTTCCATGACTGGCGCGCTTCGCGCAGGGTCTCGGCGATGATGGGCAGCCCCAGCACCTCGTGGTAGAAGTGGCGCGAGCGTGGGTAATCGCTGGCGATGATGGCCACATGGTGGATGGCGTCAAACAGCGGAAAGGTCATGGTGTTTCCTTGTCAGCAGCATAGTGAACGGGCAGCCTGCGCTGCCCGTGTCGTTGATCTAGTTGAAGAAACCGCCGAACCAGTCATCCAGCGCACTGCGTGGCGTCGCACTGCTGGCGCAACCGGCCGGGGAGCCCATGGTGGATGCCTTGGCCGGCACCTGCAGGCTGCCCGGGCAGTCGCTGGCGACGCGGGTACCGCTGGCGCGGGAGAAGTTGGCCCAGGTGACCCCTTCCGGCATCTTCAGTCCCAGACTGTTGACGCCGCGCTGGCTCATGTAGCCGCTAAAGAGCTGCAGGGCTCCGCTGGCTCCGGTCAAACCTGCCGGGGTGTTGTCGTCGCGACCGACCCAGATACTGACCAGCTCGTTGTTGTCCATCCCGGCAAACCAGGAGTCGCGCAGCTCGTTGGTAGTGCCTGTCTTGGCCGCCATGGTGGCGCCCGGGAACTTGGCACTGAGGGCGCGGGCCGTGCCCTGACTCACCGTCTTGGTCATGGCGAACAGGGTCAGCCAGCTTGCTTGCTGGTCGGTGACCCGCTTGGCGGTCTGATCATGCTGATAGAGCAGGCTGCCATCTCCGTTCACCACGGCGCGAATGGCCGACAGCGGCTGGGTGAGCCCCTGATTGGCGATGGGCAGATACATCTGGTTCACCTCCAGCGGGGAGAGGGCGACCGCCCCCAGCACCAGCGACGGATAGGGCTGGATCTCCTGCTGGACTCCCAGTTTGTGCAGGGTGTCGACTACCTTCTCCAGCCCCACCTGCAGACCCAGATTGACGGTCGGCACGTTGAGGGAGCTGGCCAGTGCATCCATCAGCGGCACGCTCTGGCGGAACTTGCGATCGTAGTTTTGCGGCGTCCAGACCTGACCATCCTGACCGCGAATGCGGATCGGCTGATCTTTGAGCGGGGTCGCCAGGGTCAGGCCGTTGGAGAGACCGGTGAGGTAGACCGCCGGTTTCACCAGCGAGCCGATCTGGCGGCGGGCATCCAGCGCCCGGTTGAACCCGGCGTAGCGGGGATCGCGGCCACCCACCAGCGCGACGACTTCGCCCTTATGCCAGTCGGAGACCACCATGGCCGCCTCCAGCTTCTTCTTGCCGCGCAGCTTTTCGATATCGGCGAGGCCCGATTCGACCGCCCGCTCGGCCGCGTGCTGGGCGATGGGGTCGAGACTGGTGAAGATCTTGAGGCCGGACTGCTTGAGCAGATCGGCGCCGAAGCGGCTCTGGATCTCTCGTTTGAGCAGTCCCATAAAGGCCGGGGTGCGACCATAACTCATCTGGCCGCGAGCGATGATGCCGAGGGGCTGACGGCTGGCCAGCTCATATTCGGCCTGGGTCAGGCTGCCGTGATCCATCAGCAGCTTCAGCACCAGATCACGACGGGTCTTGGCCCGCTCCGGGAAGCGCCATGGGTCGTAATAGGAGGGGCCTTTCACCAGACCGACCAGCAGGGCGACCTGATCGATATCCAGCTCGTTGACCGGAATGCCGAAGTAGAAGTAGGAGGCGAGGCCGAAACCGTAGACCCCTTGCGAGAAGTTCTGCCCCAGATAGACCTCGTTGAGGTAGGACTCGAGGATCTCGTCCTTGCTGTAGCGATAGTCGATCAGCACCGCCATATAGGCTTCCTGCAGTTTTCGCCACAGACTGCGCTCACGGGTCAGGAAGAAGTTTTTGGCCAGCTGCTGGGTGAGGGTACTGCCCCCCTGCACGGTGCGACCCGCGATCAGGTTGGCGAACATGGCGCGCATGATGGCCACCGGCGAGACGCCGCCATGCTGGTAGAAGTCGCGATCTTCGGTGGTGAGCAGGGTCACCAGCAGGCTGTCCGGCACCTCGGCGATACGCACCAGCAGGCGATCTTCCCGATCCTCGGTATTGAGGCGATCGAGCAGCACCGGGTCCATCTGGGCGTAACCGAGCTGGCGCTGGTTCTCCAGCGACTGGATCCCCTCAAGGCGCGGGCCGTTGAAGGTGAGGCGCAGGCCGCGGGCTCCATCGGCGCCGTCATAGAACTCGAACGGACGGCGAATAAGCTCGATGCGGTTGCCGTTGATGGTGTATTCACCCGGCGTGTGAGGCTGGCGCACCTGCTTGTAGCTCAGCATGTTGAGCTCGCGCAGCATCTGGTCTCGCGACAGGCGCTGGCTGGGGTAGAGCTCCAGCGGACGGCTGTAGACCATCACCGGCAGCTGCCACTTCTCGCCATCGAAGCGCTCGCGCACCTTGGTATCGAGGTAGATGCCAAACACCACCATAAAGGCCGCCACCACCAGGGAGAGCTTGAAGCCAAGCCAGAACAGCTTGCGCCAGATGGTGCGTTTGGGCGCTGCCTTCTTGGGGGCTCGCTTGCGTCGTTGGGTTGCCATAAATCCTCTTTGCTTTCCTTTCTACTTGTTATGTCGCGTTCGCGAACGTCCGAGCGGGATTAACCCATCGAACCTAGATGCCCATCTTCTTTTTGGTGACTTTGGTCGGCATCGCTTCCAGCGGATTATCCGGCCAGTAGTGGCGGGGATAGCGTCCCTTCATCTCTTTCTTCACCTGTTCGTAGGACCCAGCCCAGAAAGCGGCCAGATCGGCGGTGATCTGCAGCGGTCGCTGGGCGGGGGAGAGCAGCTCCACTACCAGCGGCACCCGGCCATCGGCCACGCAGGGGGTCGAACCTTGACCGAACATCTCCTGAATGCGCACCGGGATCACCGGTGCCTGCCCCGGCTGATAGCGGATCCGCACCCGGCTGCCAGTGGGCGCCGCAAAGTGGCTCGGCAGTGCCTCGTCCAGCCGTTTGGGCAACGGCCAGGGCAGGGATTGGCGCAGGATGTCGCTCATATTGAGCCTCTTCAGCTGCTCCAGCCGGGTCATACCGCTCACCGCTGGCAGCAGCCACTGTTCCAGTGTGGCCAGCAGGCTCTCGTCATCCATCGCGGGCCACCCCTCATCGGGCAGCCAGTCGCGGGCGCAGCGCAGGCGTGCCAGCAGCCCTTCGCTGCTCTCGTCCCAAGGCAGCACATGCAGCCCCTTGCGGCGAATGCCTTGCAGCAGGCAGCGCCCTTTCTGCTCGTCAGAGAGTTCGGTCAGCGGTCGCTGGCTCAGCACCAGCTCGCCGATCACCTGCTGGCGCTCGGCGCGCACCCGCTCTTCCCGCTCATCCCAGTCGAACCACTGCCGTTCGCTCACCAGTTCCGGCAGCAGGCGTACCAGCTCGTCAAGATCGACCGGTTCGGCGATAAAGATGCGGCTGCCGCGATCGTTCTGCCCCATCTCGATGGCGATAAGGGCCCCTTGTCCCTGACAGGGATGACCTTCTACCAGATCGCAGCTCACCCCACCACTGAGTTGATAACGACTGCCGCTACGCAGTTTGCCGATGCGATCCGGCCAGGCGAGGGCACAGAGCAGCCCCAGCCACTGGCCCTGTGCATTGGCAGGTCGGGCGCCAAGCCGTTCAAACCAGCGGGCAGCGTTCTGGCGCAGGGCGTTTTGGCGGCGGTGGAACAGCACAGAGAGGCGCTCCGATCCTCGCAGATCTTCTTCCTGCAACGCCAGCAGATAAGCGGCATCGGCGACAATCCCTGTCAGACCCTCGGATTCCAGCTCGCGGGCGCGCAGCAGCATGCGAGCGAGGCGAGGGTGAGTACCGAAGGCGGCCATGGCGCGGCCAGCGGGAGTGAGTTGTTGCTCACCCTCCGGCTTCATGGCGCCAAGGGCCACCAGCAGCCGCTGGGCGCTGGCCACCGCGGCGGCGGGAGGCATATCGAGAAGCGGCAGATCTTCTACCTTGGCGCCCCACTGGGCGGCATCTATCAGCAGGCCGGTCAGCTCCTGAGTGAGAATATCTGGCGGGCTCTGCTCGGCGAGTCGCTCCTGCACCTCGCTGCTCCAGAGCCGGTAGCAGACGCCAGGGCCGAGACGACCGGCGCGACCTGCCCGCTGGGTGGCGGAGGATTTGGCTATCTGGCGGGTCTCCAGTCGGGTAACGCCGCTTTTCAGATCAAAGGAGGCCCGTCGTTCCAGCCCGCTGTCGATAACGACAGAGACCCCTTCGATGGTGAGGGAGGTCTCCGCCACATTGGTGGTGAGCACCAGCTTACGGCGACCAGCAGGCGCCGGTTCGATGGCCGCCTGCTGCGCCGCCATATCGAGGCGACTGTAGAGGGGGGCGAGGGTCACGTCGTCCGGCAGTTTGTCTGCCAGCCATTGCGCCAGCCGCTCGATCTCACCCTGTCCCGGCAGAAAGACCAGCAGGCTGCCATCTTGCTCGGCCAGCGCTTCGAGTACCACGGCGCCGACCTGCGGCTCCAGCCACTGCTGGCGGTTGGCTGGGCGGTAGTGGTAGTCGATGGGGAAACCGCGCCCTTCCGAGCGAACCACAGGGGCATCCGGCAACAAGGTCTCGAGTGCCATGCCATCAAGGGTTGCGGACATAATCAAAAGCTTGAGGTCATCGCGCAGCCCTTGCTGGCTCTCGATGGCGAAGGCCAGCGCGGTATCGGCGTGCAGACTGCGTTCGTGGAACTCATCGAAGATGACCAGCGAGACGCCAGTCAGCTCCGGGTCCTGCTGCAACATCCGGGTCAGCACCCCTTCGGTGACGATCTCGAGCCGGGTTGCTGAGCTGGTGCGGCTCTCGCCACGCACTCGCAGGCCGATGCGCTCGCCCACCTTCTCCCCCAGCTGGCGCGCTAGAAAGCTGGCGATATTGCGCGCCGCGAGGCGCCTTGGCTCCAGCATGATGATGCGGCCGGGCAGCCGGTTCTGACGCACCAGCTCCAGCGGCAGCAGGGTCGATTTGCCCGCGCCGGGTGGCGCCTGCAGGATCACGCTGCTGTGGCTGTCGAGGGCGGCAAAGAGTTCGGGCAATACCGAAACGATGGGGAGCTGGGACAAAGCGATGAGCACCTTCTGTGGCAACCGGTAAAACGGCGCCTATTCTGCCACAGCCACCCGCGCCACCGTGAGTGGATGTGCGGATATGGTCACTCGGGCGGGAGGGTGGCGAGACATGGCCGGATGGCTGCCATAGAATGGGCCCATCCAATGAGCGTGAAAAAGGCATTATCACCACATGGCCAAACTCTTCTTTGCCCTGCCCGTCAAGGAGCTCGCTCCCGAGCTCATCGCCTGGCGCGATCCGCTGCCCTGGCCCGGTCAGCCGGTGCCGCAAGCCAACCTCCACCTGACCCTCGCCTTTCTGGGGGAGGCAGACGAGTTGACCACCCGCCGCCTGATCGCCGCCGTAGAGCGTCAGCACTGTCCGCCGCTCTCCATCAGGCTGGACGAGACCGGCTGGTTCAGCCGGGCCAAGGCTGCCTGGATTGGCCCGAAGGAGTGGCCCAACGAGCTGACCGTGCTGGCAAAGGCGCTGCGCCGCCACGGCGAGAAGTTGCGCCTTGGCAATGGCGAGCAGGGTTATCGCCCCCATGTCACCCTGTCGCGCAAGGCGGGTGAGGCTCCGGCCATCCTGCCTGCCCCAAATTTTCTGCTGCAGGCCGATGAGTTCTGCCTCTATCAATCCATCTCGACTCCGGACGGGGTACGCTACGAGCCGCTTGCCTGCTGGCCGCTGCGCGCCCGGGTAAAAGAAGACGCGCGGAGGGCTAACCCGTGATCTTTGATCCCCCCCTGCAATCGGGCCAGCTGGTGGCCCGCTACAAGCGCTTTCTGACCGATGTGCAACTCGATAACGGCGAGGTCATTACCATCCATTGCGCCAATACCGGTGCCATGACCGGTTGTGCCGATCCGGGTACTCGGGTCTGGTACTCCACCTCCGATAACCCCAAGCGCAAGCTGCCCAACAGCTGGGAGATCGCCGAGAGCCCGGCGGGCCACTTTATCTGCGTCAACACGGCGCGCGCCAACCAGATTGCCCGGGAGCTGATCGAGCAGGAGGCCATCGCTCCGCTGGCGGGTTACAGCCGGTTGCGCACCGAGGTGAAGTATGGCGAAGAGAACAGTCGCATCGATCTATTGCTGGAAGATGACGAGAAGGGCAATTGTTACATCGAGGTAAAATCTGTCACCCTGCTCGACGAGCGGGAGGAGGCTGGCATGGGCTACTTCCCCGATGCGGTCACTGCCCGTGGCGCCAAGCATTTGCGTGAATTGATGGCCATGAAAGCGGCAGGTCACAGGGCCGTGCTGCTCTTTATGGTGTTGCACTCCGGAATAAGCCGGATGCGCCCTGCAACCCATATAGATCCGCACTATAGTCTGCTAATTGAGCAGGCAATCGCGGCGGGGGTTGAAATTTTATGCTATCGGCCCCATGTTGGGGTGCAAGGCATGGTGGCTCAAGGGTTTATCCCGTTTGAATCTGGTCACCTGTTACCCGAGGGGAGTGCATAAATATTGGAGTGGGTAACATTATTGGTACGGCTCGTTTGCTTACCCGTTACCCTTCTGCTATAGATGTCGCCCTCAATTTATGGATGGCACGGGTAGCGTGCTGAATTAGGAGACAGGGCATGCCAACAGGCGAAAACAGGAAATCTCTGGGCCCCCTGGCCATTGCGGGTGTCGCGCCTTACCAGGAAAAGCCGGGTGAGGAGTACATGAATGACCAACAAAAGGCGCATTTTCGCAAGATCCTGGGTGCCTGGCGCAACCAACTGATGCAGGAAGTTGATCGTACCGTCGACCATATGAAAGACGAGGCTGCCAACTTCCCGGATCCCGTGGATCGTGCCGCGCAAGAAGAAGAGTTCGCTCTTGAACTGCGTACCCGCGACCGTGAACGCAAGCTGATCAAGAAGATCGAGAAGACCTTGCAGCTGCTTGAAGACGATGATTTCGGTTACTGCGAACACTGCGGTATCGAGATCGGTATCCGTCGTCTGGAAGCCCGTCCGACTGCCGACCTCTGTGTCGATTGCAAGACGCTGGCCGAGATCAAGGAAAAACAGATGGCCGGTTGATCCCGACCCTCTGGTATATGAAAAAGGGAGCTCGCGGGCTCCCTTTTTTATTGAGCTTTTGGCTGTCGCGCCCCAGAATGCAGCCTCAATGAATCGCTTACCCGAACAGTCATGCCAGTGAATCCCCCGTCCTCACCCCTTGCGCGCCCCTATGTCGGTCGCTTTGCTCCCTCACCCTCAGGCCCGCTCCACTTCGGTTCGCTGATCGCCGCCCTCGGCAGCTTTTTGCAGGCCAGAGCGCAGCAGGGACGTTGGTTGGTACGCATCGAAGATATCGATCCGCCGCGGGAGATGGCGGGGGCTGCGGCCCTGATCCTCAAGACCCTTGAGGCATATGGCCTCGAGTGGGACGGGGAGGAGATGTTCCAGAGCGCGCGCCACGGCCGTTATGACGAGATCATCGACCAGCTCTATCGGACGGGGGACCTCTACTGGTGCCGTTGCACCCGGCGCGAAATCATGGCCGCGGGCGGTCTCTACAGCGGCCACTGCCGCACGCTGGGACTTGCGGCCGAAGGTTGTGCCGCCCGGCTGCGCCAGCACCATCCGGTCTACCACTTCGACGATCGCTTGCAGGGCCATATCGCGGTCCCTGCAGCGCTCGCCGAGGAGGATTTTATTATCCGTCGCCGCGACGGGCTCTATGCCTACAACCTGGCGGTGGTGGTGGATGATATGGACAGCGGCATCACCGAGATAGTGCGCGGCGCCGATCTGCTGGAGCCCACGGTGCGCCAGATTGCCCTCTACCAGACCCTGGGTGCACCGGTGCCCGACTGGGTGCATTTGCCGCTGGCGGTGCTGGCCGACGGCAACAAGCTCTCCAAGCAGAACCATGCGCCGGCCCTGGCGCTTGATGAGGTGCGACCGGCCCTGTGGCAGGCGCTGCACTTCCTCGGCCAGTGCCCGCCGCCCGAGCTGATGGCGAGCCGGATCGACGAGATCATCGAATGGGGTATCGCTAACTGGCAGCTAGAACGGGTGCCCGCCAGCGAGAAAATCCCGCTCGCGGATTGCTGAGTCGACCAGGTGATTTTTGTTTGATTGAGCGTAAATTGCCGCTGTTGATTGTGATTTTACCGGGATGATCCGTTTCAAACGGGATCAATTGTCAGCACGGTTTTTCATTTGGTCAGGCGTGAGCTATGCGCAGTTAGACCGCTATTTTTTGGCTCGGTTTGATTCAAATGAGCTGAAGTAGCCACATGGTTTTTCATTTGTGCAGGCCTGAGCTATGTGCAGATTGACCGCTATTTTCGCTGGCAGACGGTTTCATGCGGGATCAATTGTCAGCACGGTTTTTCATTTGGTTAGGCGTGAGCTATGATAGGCCGCTATTTTTTGGCCTCCCGTCAATTTAGAAGTCATGAAGAGGTGTACCATTTTTTCCCAGATCGCAAACTTTTGCCGCAAGGTGCTCGGCAAGGAAGACGGCGAGCAGTCGGTGGAATCCCCCATTCCAGCCCGTGTCGCCGGTCAACGTCGTACCTTAAGCCGTGATCAGCACCCTATTTCGCGCAAAGAGATCAGCGAGAATGCACTCAAGGTGCTCTATCGCCTGAACAAAGGGGGCTATGAGGCCTACCTGGTCGGCGGCGGAGTCCGGGATCTGCTGCTCGGGAAGACGCCCAAGGATTTCGACATCGCAACCGATGCGACGCCGGAGCAGATCAAGGCGCTGTTCAGCAACTGCCGCCTGATTGGCCGTCGTTTCCGCCTGGCCCACATTGTCTTTGGTCGTGACGTGATCGAAGTGGCCACCTTCCGGGGTCACCACCATCAGGTCAATACCAGCAAACATGTGTCGGCCCAGTCTGATGAAGGCATGCTGCTGCGCGACAACGTCTACGGCACCATCGAAGAGGATGCCGAGCGCCGCGACTTTACCGTCAACGCCCTCTACTACAGCGCCAAAGATTTCACCCTGCACGATTTCGAAGGGGGTCTGGAAGATCTGGCCGAGCGCAAGCTTGAGCTGATCGGCGATCCCGAGACCCGTTATCGTGAAGATCCGGTGCGCATGCTGCGCGCCGTGCGCTTTGCCGCCAAGCTGGATATGACCATCAGTCCGCGTACCGCAGCCCCCATCAAGGAGCTGGCGCCACTGCTGCAAGACATCCCGGCTGCCCGCCTGTTTGAGGAGACCCTCAAGCTGTTCCTGGCTGGCGACGGTCTGGCGACCTACAAACTGCTGCGCGAGTATGGCCTGTTCCAGCAGCTCTTCCCGCAAGTGGCTGCGCTGTTTACCCCGCACGGCAACTCGCCCTACGAGCAGTTTATCGAGCAGGCGCTGATCGATACCGACACCCGCGTTCGTGAAGATAAGCGCGTCACCCCCGCCTTCCTCTACGCCACCCTGCTGTGGGGCTGCGTCGAGGCCCGTGGTCGGGTGCTGGAGAACGAGAGCGGCCTGCCCTGGTATGACGCCTTCATGCTGGCGATCAACGAGGTGCTGGACAATCAGGTGCGGATCATCGCCGTTCCCCGCCGTTTCACCACAGATGTCCGCGACATCTGGGCACTGCAACAGCGTCTGACCCGCCGTCAGGGCAAGCACCCCGAGCGCGCCATGGAGCATCCCAAGTTCCGCGCTGCGTTCGACTTCCTGTTGCTGCGCAACCGGGTCGAGCGCGGTCTCGGTGAGCTGGCCAGCTGGTGGGAGCGCTATGTTGCCTCCAATCCGGATGTGCGCCCGCAACTGCAGCGTGAAGCGACCCGTCGCCCGGCAAGCGGTGAGCGCGGTGAGTCCCGCAGCCACGATGGCGAGAAGCGCAGCAGCAACAGCCGCAACCGTCGTCGCCCCCGTCGCCGCAAACCGAAAGTGGCCGAGTGACAACAGACGTGATGACCGAGGTCTTCATCGCCATTGGTTCCAACCTGTCTGACCCGCTGGGTCAGGCTCGTCGCGCCGTTGCCGCCCTGGCAAGGTTGCCGGAATCTGTGCTGGTGGAGGCCTCGTCGTTTTACAGCAGCCGCCCCATGGGCCCTGCTGACCAGCCGGACTACGTCAATGCCGTGGCCCGGCTCAATACCCGGCTCGCGCCCCTTGCGCTGCTGGATCAATTACAAAAAATCGAGCTGGAACAGGGACGTGTGCGCAAAGATGAGCGGTGGGGGCCGAGAACTCTGGATCTCGATCTGCTGCTCTATGGGGATCAGGTGATCAACCATGAGCGCCTGATCGTACCCCACTACGGCATGAAGGAGCGGGAGTTCGTGCTGCTGCCCCTTGCCGAAATTGCGCCTGCTCTGGTGCTGCCCTGCGGCACCCCGCTCGCCCTACTGGTTGCCCGCTGCCCGCACAATGATTTGGCCATCATTGCCCCGCGTGCAGACGTACAGGAGCCTCTATGAGCAAGATCACCACCGCCAGCCTGCTGAAGATGAAGCAGGAAGGTCAAAAGTTCACCGCCATCACCGCCTATGATGCCACCTTTGCCAAGCTGTTCGACGACGAGGGGGCCCACGTGCTGCTCATCGGCGATTCACTGGGCATGGTGCTGCAAGGGGGTCAGGATACCCTGGCGGTCAACATGGATGAGATGGTCTATCACACCCGCTGTGTGGCGCGCGGTGCCAGCAAGGCACTGGTGGTCGCCGACATGCCGTTCATGAGCTACGCCACTCCCGAGCAGACTTACCAGAACGCCGCCCGCCTGATGGCGGCCGGTGCCCGCATGGTGAAGATGGAAGGGGGCGACTGGCTCTGTGACTCTATCCGCCACCTTACCCGCAACGGGGTGCCGGTGTGTGGTCACCTCGGCCTCACCCCGCAATCCGTTCATGTCTTTGGTGGCTTCAAGGTGCAGGGGCGCGATGAGTTTCAGGCCCAGGAAATTTACCGTCAGGCCCTCGAACTGCAAGCGGCCGGTATCCAGCTGCTGGTGCTCGAGTGTGTGCCCACTGCGCTGGCCGAGCGCATCACCAAGGCGCTTCGCATCCCGGTGATCGGCATTGGTGCCGGCCCCGCGACCGATGGTCAAATTTTGGTGATGCACGATGCCTTTGGCGTCACCTCCGGCTATGTGCCCAAGTTCACCAAGAACTTCCTGGCCGAGACCGGCGATGTGCGTGCCGCCATCCGCCTCTATGTGCAGCAGGTGAGCGAGGGGAGCTTCCCCGGCCCGGAGCACTGCTTCAACTGATCCTGGCGGTTGCATGATGGGGGCTGCGGCCCCCGTCTCTGCTTGTCAGCCTCGCACCGTTAATCTGTATAGCTAATCCGTATCTTATTGATTCATCTAAAGGTGAACTGCTGATAGCCATGTTCGTGCCCCATCCCGCCCGAGCGCTATCTGTGGATGCAACCCGTCTCTCTTTTTGATTTATCGGAAGGTGAACTGCTGATGTTGGTCGTAAATAATCCCGTCGTTCTGCGTGAGCAGATCAGCCAATGGCGCCGTGAAGGGCGTGCCATCGCATTCGTGCCCACCATGGGCAACCTGCATCAGGGCCACCTGACGCTGGTGAAAGAGGCGCACAGCCACGCCGAGAAGGTGGTGGTCAGCATCTTCGTCAACCCGATGCAGTTCGACAAGGCCGAGGATCTTGCCAACTACCCGCGAACTCTGGAGCAGGATTGCGCTGCGCTGGAAGCGGCCGGTGTCGATATGGTGTTCACCCCGACCCCGGAGATCATGTATCCGCAGGGGCTGGCCAGCCAGACCTTCGTCGAGGTGCCGGGTCTCTCCAATCTGCTGGAGGGAGCGCTGCGCCCGGGTCACTTCCGTGGTGTCAGTACCGTCGTCACCAAGCTGTTCAATCTGGTACAGCCGGATGTGGCCTGCTTTGGCCAGAAGGATTACCAGCAGTTGGCGCTTATTCGAAAGATGGTGGCCGACATGGCGATGCCCATCGAGATCGTCGGCGTGCCCACCGTGCGGGCCGAAGACGGGCTGGCGCTCTCTTCCCGCAACGGCTACCTGACTGCCGCCGAGCGGGCCATTGCCCCCGAGCTGGCGCGCACCATGAACTGGATTGCCGAGCAGATCGAAGCGGGTGATCACCACCTGCCGTCGCTGGTGGCGCAGGCCAGCCAGCGTCTCGACAACGCCGGTTTTCGTACCGATGCCATCGACATCGTCGATGCCGCCACCCTCGAATCCGCCACTGACGAGAGCGCACAGCTGGTGATCCTGATGGCCGCTTATCTTGGCAAGGCCCGCCTTATCGACAATCAAGTGGTCACGCTGCAGCAAGCCTGAGCCCGCCACAACCAGGAGGACCCCATGTCCAAGAAGGTTTACTGCATTGCCCAATTCCTGCCCAAGCCCGGTCAGGAGCAGGCCCTGTTTCAGGTGCTGCAGGCGCTCGAACCCAACACCCTGCGTGAGGATGGTTGCCTGCAATATCGGGTAACCCGCCACATCGCGAGCCCGTTTGCCGAGGGGGAAAGTTTTCCCATCGTGTTCAACGAGATTTGGCAAGATATGGCCTCTTTCGAGGCGCACTGCCAGCGCGCGGAGATCAAGGCTTTCTTCGAGCGTTACTGTCTGGCGGAAGATGGTTTGGCCGCGAAGTGGAATGTCTGCGTCTATAGCGACGAACCCGAACAGTACGACGCCCCCGTAAAGAAGTAATTCCCCTGATTGCCAGCGGACGCCCCCTCGGGCGTCCGCTGCTTTTTCACGCCTGCAATCCGGCGTTCTCCCCCGCGACCCCGCTCGTACCCTCTGTTTTCGCTGTCCACAATCGGCCCTGATGGCCGCTACAGGTGTTTATTTATGTTTACCTTGTTTGCTTCGTTGCTCTTCTGTCTGCTCTGTTTTGGCCTGACCCGGATTCCCTCTACTGTGCCGCTCTCGCGCAAGGTGCTTGCGGGTCTGCTGCTTGGTGCCCTGTTCGGACTGGCGCTGCAACTGGGCTGGGGCGCCGATGATGCCAGCGTTCAGCAGACCCTGGAGTGGGTCAATATCGTCGGCGGTGGCTATGTCAGCCTGCTCAAGGTGGTGATGATGCCGCTGGTGTTCACCTCCATCCTCTCCGCCATCAACAAGCTGGAGCAGGCCCAGTCATTCGGCAAGATCAGTGCCGTGCTGATCGGCTCCATGCTGACCTTGGTGATGATCGCCGGTGTGGTGGGGATGACGGTAACCCATCTGAGTGGCCTCACTGCCGAGGGGCTGTTGAGCCACGGCAGCGACACGGCAGCCCTGCAACAGAGTATGAGCACCATCGACAGTGCCCAGACCCTGCCGGCCCTGCTGCTCTCGCTGGTGCCCACCAACTTTACCGCCGATATGGCGGGTAGCCGCGGTCTCTCGGTGATCGGGGTGGTGATCTTCACCGTGCTGGCGGGGGTTGCTCTGCTGCAGATGAAGGCGGAGCATCCACAGGCGGGTGCCCGCGCCGCTGTCGCCATCGACACTCTGCAACTGTGGGTAATGAAGATGGTGCGGGTGGTGATTGCGCTCACCCCCTATGGCGTGATGGCGCTGATCGCCCGGGTGGTGGCCCACTATCCGCTGAGCGAGATCCTCAGCCTGCTCGGTTTTATTCTGGTCTGCTACGTCGCCATTCTGGCGATGTTTGCGGTGCACATGGTGATCCTGTTGCTGATCGGCCAGAACCCGCTGCACTATCTTCGGGAAGTGTGGGGCGTGCTCACCTTCGCCTTTATCTCCCGCAGCAGCGCCGCCTCCATTCCGCTCAGCATCGAGACCCAGCAGCGCCTTGGTGTGCCCGCCAGCATCGCCAACTTTGCCGCCTCGTTCGGTGCCAACCTCGGCCAGAACGGCTGCGCCGGTATCTATCCGGCCATGATGGTGGCGATGATTGCCCCCATGCTCGGCATCAACCCGTTTGATCCCCTGTTCCTGCTGACTCTGTTGCCGGTGATTGCGCTGGGCTCCATCGGAGTGGCTGGCGTCGGCGGTGGCGGCACCTTCGCTGCGCTTATCGTGCTCTCCACCCTCAATTTCCCCATCGCGCTGGTGGGAGTGATGATCGCCATCGAGCCGCTGGTGGATATGGGCCGAACCGCCCTCAACGTCAACGGCTCCATTATGGCGGCGATGATCACCAAGCGTTTGCTGGGCAAGCAGCAACTGGCCAACGTGGAGACGGTGCAGACGCAGGCCGCCAGTTAACTCCGAGTGTTGCCCAATATGAAAGAAGCCCGCAGTTGCGGGCTTCTTTCATATCGGCTGTGTTGCCTTGTGGGCAGACGCGGTTACTCGGCAGAGACGGGGTAACCGGCTCCTTTCCAGGCGAAGATGCCGCCCGGCACCCGATAGACCTGCTGATAGCCCTGAGTCACCGCCCAGGCGGCAGCGTTGTGGCTGCGGCCGCACTTGACGAAGCCGCAGTAGATCACCACCGGGCGGGACTTGTCTTCACCCAGCAGCGCCTGGAACTGCTCCGCCGTGCCGCTCCCCTCGACGATTTCGCTCCAGTTATCACCGGCCTTGGCCTCTTTCACGAAGACGAAGTTCTTGGCGCCCGGGATGTGCTCCTTCTTGTAGGAGTCCTCATAGGGCATGGTGTCGATGATCACCAGCTCCTCGCCCTTGTCCATCCGGGTCTTCAGCTCGGCCACGGTCAGCAGCTGATAGCCCCCCTGCTGCGCCTCCTGTGCCAGCTGCACAGCCGACTGCTCCAGCTTCACCTCCTGCTCGAACTGGTTATCGCCACAGCCTGCGAGGGCAAAGCTGGCGGCGATCAGCGAGGCCAGCAGGGTGCGGGATCGCAATGTCATCATGTCACTACTCCTTTAGAACGGGAAAAACGGGGCGGGAAGTTCGCAGCAGGGCGCCCGCAAGCGTCAGTAGCAGCAGATCCCGCACAATGGCCTCCGGCAACGAGCTGAGGTCAGCCCTGCCTAGACAGCCGCAAGAGATGTCGAGCCCGATGGCAACGCCATAGCCCAACACCGGAATAAACAGGGCGAGCAGCCCGATCACCAGCCACAGTCCCCAGCGCCGGTTGGCGATGACCGCAAGCCCTGCGCAGAGCTCCAGCGCGATCAGCCCCCAGGCCACGAACGGGATCAGCAGCGGCCAGATCAGGCCAAAGGCGCCGATCTGCTCGATGAACAGGGCGGGGGAGACTAGCTTGAACCCGGCGGAGGCGAGAAAGAATCCCCCCAGCGCCAGATTGGCCAGCATGCGCAGATAAACGGCCATGGGATAGACCTTTATCATCCATGACTCCGACTGCCAGCCACAGGCGTTTGCTTCGCCATGTCCGGGCTATCGGCCGGATAGCGGGTCAGCTCCTGATAGTCGCCGTCCGCTTCGCAGCGAAAGACGGCAGCGGTTTCACCGCTCTGGCACCACTGCTGCCACTCGTCTGGCGGGCAGTGGAGGCGAATGGCGAGGCCACAGCCAGCGCTGAGCAGGCGCGGCACGTCGCAGACCCGAAACGACTGGTCGTGCTGCTCCAGCCGCTTGCGCATCCTGACCGTGCCGAGGGTGGAGTGGAACAGGTAGAGAAACTCCTGATTCATGATTTGCCTCCCGTGCTGGCGCGCGCGCCGAACAGGGCGGCCCCCAGCGCACCGGCAAACTGGGCATCCGGGTGGGTAGCCACGTCGCAGCCCAACCCTTCGGCTAGATAGTGGCGGAAGGTGGCGCAGTGGCTGACACCGCCAGTAAAGAGTACGCTCGGTCGGGCGCCGAGGCGGCCGATAAAGTTGGCACTGCGCCGGGCCATGGAGCGGACGATACCGGCCAGGATTGACTCGGCCGGAATGCCCGCCGAGCGCAGGCTGATCGCCTCCGATTCGGCAAACACGGTACACATGCTGCTGATGTCGTGGGGCTCGGCCCCTTGCAGCAGTTCGTCAAGCTGCTCGACCCGAGCTCCCAGAGTGCGGGTGATCACCTCGAGAAAGCGACCGGTGCCGGCGGCGCACTTGTCGTTCATCAGAAAATCGGTGAGGTTGCCGTCGCTATCGAGCTGGATCACCTTGCTGTCCTGCCCGCCGATGTCGATGACGGTGTGTACCGATGGGCAGAGCAGGCGAGCGCCCAGCCCGTGGCAGGAGATCTCGGTGACCCGGCGATCGGCGAACGACGCCAGATCCCGGCCATAGCCGGTCAGCGTCAGATAAGGTCGTTGGGGAAAATCGGCCGAGAGCTCCTCCCAGCCTTGCTCGATGGCAGCCAGCGGACGAAAGGGGGTCGGTACCAGAAAACGGCGGACGATACGCCCGCCATCCCGGCTGTCGAACAGGATCCCCTTGGTCGCGGTGGAGCCCGAGTCAATCCCGATGGAGAGTGACACGGCGCCTCCTTACAGCATCTCGATAAAGGCGGCCAGCCGGGTGGCCAGTTGTCCCTTGTCGGCGCTGGAGTAGTCGGTCTCGACTGCCATGTAGGGGATGCCGTGGCGTTCGCGCACATGGCGCTTGATGGCGAGCGACTCCACCGCATAGGTGTGGCAAGCCTGCAGGATCACATCGATCACTCCGTCCGCCTGATACTCCTCCACCATCTGGCTCAGCAGATTCATGCGCTGGTGGTTGGGGGAGATGCAGGAGCAGCCGATGGCCAGATACTTGTCGGTCAGCGCATCGAACGGATCGCCCTCCTCGCTGACGCACTGCTCGGTCGCCTTGGCGCCGGTGCAGTTCTCGTAACCCACCACCCAGCCGCCGTGCTCCTCGATGAGACGCACCACCTTGTCGGCCGCGCCGCCGATGGGGCAGCCGGTGATGAGGATGCGCGGGCGGGCATCGAGCCGCTTGCCCTCGGCATACTCGGCCTTGATGCGGCGGGTCATCTCCTGCAGCTCGCTGATGAGCAGCTCCTTGTCGAAGCGGAAGGTGGCGCCATAGACCACCTTGAGCAGGTCGGTACCGCTGAGTGCCGGCGGATTGAGCTGGCCCAGCCGGTAGAAATCGGCCAGCGCGCGGCGCTCGTGGTTTTTCAGCACGATGGCGTCTCGCAATGCCTGCTCGCTGATGGGCTTGCCGAACTGCTGCTCCAGCAACTCCTTGAAGCGGACGATTTCGCTGCGCCACAGGGTGCGGGAGGCCTCGTCATCGGCGCGGTTGGGCAACTGCATCACATGCACCGGTTTGAACTCGGCCATGTACTCGTACATCTTCTTCTTGCCGTCGCAGGTGGTTTCCCCCACCACCAGATCGGAGAAGTAGAAGTAGGGGCACTTGTCGGTCTTGCCGAACCCGTAGCTGCTCTTGATCAGCGGGCAGAGGTTGCGGGGCAGATCCTTTTCGGCCTCCTCGATGGTCTCGTCGCTGGTGGAGCAGAGCGATACCGCCACGGCGCCGGCGGCTATCGCCACCTCCTGCGGCATAAAGGTACAGTAGGTACCGACCAGGGGGATCTGTCGCTCCTTGAGTGCCATTACAGCCAGAAAGCCCTGACGACGGGCATCTGAAAAACTATCGAATATGGCTGGCAACTCGGTGATAAGTGACATAGGCGATCCTGCCCTGATGAGAGAAATGAAGAGACGGACGAGCCATCCGTGACGGCACATCCAACCGCGAGAATTATACCTTTGGGGGTAATTCGAAAATTGCGGTGGATCACAAGGTGTCAGGTAAATCCTTAATGACAGGCAGGTTATTGAGAAGGGGGCTGGCAGGTTGAAGGGGCTACAGGGGGAATAAAAAACGGGCACCGCGAGGTGCCCGTTTTGGCAATCAGTGGCGCAGGCCGGTGCCGCGGGAGATGAGCCACCAGGCGATACCGTAGAGGGCCACGATAAAGCCGATGATGATGAGGTAGGCGGTGCCGAGCGGCACGTCGGAGATACCGAGGAAACCGTAACGGAACGCGTTCACCATGTAGATGATGGGGTTCACCTGGGAGACACCCTGCCAGAAGGGGGGCAGCAGGCTGATGGAGTAGAACACTCCGCCCAGATAGGTGAGCGGCGTCAGCACGAAGGTGGGGATGATGCTGATGTCGTCGAAGGTCTTGGCAAACACCGCGTTGATGAGGCCACCCAGCGAGAAGAGGATGGCGGTGAGCAGCACGGTGAAGCAGACGCTGAACAGATGGTGGATCTGCAGCGGCACGAAGAACAGCGACACCAGGGTGACGATAAGGCCGACGCAGAGGCCGCGCGCCACGCCACCGCCCACGTAACCGGCGATGATGACGTAGTTGGGTACCGGCGCCACCAGCATCTCCTCGATATTGCGCTGGAACTTGGCGCTGAAGAAGGAGGAGGCGACGTTGGAGTAGGAGTTGGTGATCACCGACATCATGATGAGGCCGGGCACGATGAACTCCATGTAGGTGAAGCCGCCCATGTCACCGATGCGCGAACCGATCAGGTTGCCGAAGATGACGAAATAGAGGCTCATGGTGATGGCCGGTGGCACCAGGGTCTGGATCCAGATCCGGGTAAAGCGGCTTACCTCTTTGGCCAGAATGCTCTTGAAGGCGATGTAGTAGATGGCCAGATTCATGCTTTTCTCCCCTCTTCGACCAGATTGACGAACAGCTCTTCCAGCCGGTTGGCCTTGTTGCGCATGCTCACGACCTGCACCTGCTGCTTCGACAGTTGCTCGAACAGGCTGTTGAGTGACTGGCTCTTGTCGAGATCCACCTCAAGGGTACGTTCATCCTGCATCCGGCCGTTGAACTCCGGCACCTCAGGTACGGCAGAACCTGGCGCAAGGTCGAGCAGGAAGGTCTCGCGACCCAGCTTGCCCAGCAGATTCTTCATGCTGGTGTTCTCGATCAGACGACCCTTGTCGATGATGCCGATGTTGCGGCAGAGCATCTCGGCCTCTTCCAGATAGTGGGTGGTGAGAATAATGGTGACGCCCTGCTCGTTGAGATCCTTGAGAAAGGTCCACATGGAGCGGCGGATCTCGATATCGACCCCGGCGGTCGGTTCATCGAGGATCAGCAGCTTGGGCTCGTGCATCAGGGCGCGGGCGATCATCAGGCGGCGCTTCATGCCGCCGGAGAGGGTGCGGGCAGGCATGTCGCGCTTCTCCCACAGATCGAGCTGGCGCAGGTACTTCTCGGCACGGATTTTGGCTTCAGCCTTGGGCACGCCGTAGAAACCGGCCTGATGGGTGACAATCTGGATCACCTTCTCGAACTGGCTGAAGTTGAACTCCTGCGGTACCAGCCCGAGCTGGGCCTTGGCCTGTTCGAGATCGCTGTCGATGTCGTAGCCAAATACCTTCACCTTGCCGGCGCTCTTGTTCACCAGCGAGCTGATGACGCCGATGGTGGTGGACTTGCCCGCGCCGTTCGGGCCGAGCAGGGCGAAGAAATCCCCCTGCCTGACGGTAAGATCGATGCCTTTAAGGGCTTCGACGCCCCCCTGATAGGTCTTTTTCAGGCCGCTGATTTCCAGTGCGTTCATTGCAACCTCTGTGATGGTTGAATCCGGCTCGATACAGAAAAGGCGGCCAAGGCCGCCTGCACAGAGTAAAGGGCGCAAGGCCGCTTCACCCGTGATATACCTGAACCTGGCTTACTCCTGGGGTACCACTTTGCCGATAAACGGCAGGTTGCGGTACTTCTGGGCGTAGTCGATGCCACAGCCGACCACGAATTCGTCCGGAATGGCGAAGCCAATCCAGTCGACCGGCACCTGCACTTCGCGGCGGGAGGGTTTGTCCAGCAGGGTGCAGATGGCCAGGGATTTCGGCTCGCGCAGGGAGAGGATCTCGCGCACCTTGTTGAGGGTGTAACCGGTGTCGATGATGTCTTCCACGATCACCACATCCTTGCCCTTGATGTCGTCGTCCAGGTCTTTGAGGATGCGGACGTCACGGGTGCTGTGCATGCCGGAGCCGTAGCTGGAGGCGGTCATGAAGTCCAGGGTGATGGGCAGCTGGCACTGGCGGCAGAGGTCGGCCAGGAAGATGCAGGAACCGCGCAGCAGCGCAATCATCACGACTTCGTCAGAACCCTGATAGCGGGCGGTGATCTCTTCACCCAATTTGGCGATCCGGGCGGCTACTTCAGCCTCGGAGATCATCACCTCGACGGTGTGTTTCATCACTTACTCCCATAAGGCCAAAGGGGATTTGGCCGTTCATGAATATCAAAACCGATGATTCTACCACTCATGTTGAAGGGTGCTAGAGATACGTGGTGCTTTTATCGGCTTATTTTAATTGATAGAGTTAGCAGGCACTCAGGCATGATTAGTTAAAATACTATAAACACCATAATCAATAACTATTAGATGATAAAAACTATGGAACCACGCGCAGAAATAAGACGTCGTACCCGGCTGTCGCCGGAAGCTCGTCGCTCCCAATTGATGGAATGTGCCATCGAGGTGTTCTCCCGTCGCGGCATTGGCCGTGCAGGTCACGCCGAGATAGCCGAACAGGCCAAGGTCTCTGTGGCTACCGTCTTCAACTATTTCAACACCCGCGAGGAGTTGGTAGATGAGGTGCTGGCCGAGATCGAACGCTTTGTGAACCAAATGCTGTCGCAGGCATACGGTGACCAGGGCTCCATTTTCGACAAGATCCAGCGTCATGTACGCCTCTCTGTCGATGCCGCCTACGATCAACCGGATTATGCCGGTATCTGGCTGGAGTGGAGCTCATCGGTTCGGGAAGAGGTATGGCCCCGCTATACCCGGCTGCTCGATCAGTGCCTTGAGCTGATCGCCAGCGAGCTGCAAACCGCCATGGATGCAGGGGAGATCACCAGCGTGCTGTCAGCACAGGATCTGGCCCGCTCTCTGACCGGTTTTGGCTATGTGATGATGCAGATGATCAATCAACCTCAGCGCCCGGTGCGCCAAGAGGTGACTGATTTCCTGTTCAAGTACGTGACGGCGCCAATTCAGGCTCGCTAACACGGCTTAACGAAAAAACGGCGTCACTCATTGAGTGGCGCCGTTTTTTTATGGCCGGATATGGCGGTCCGCTCAGTGGTGGCCATAGCCCCAGCGGTGGGTCAACTCATGCTCGACACCCAGATGATCGAGGATGCGGGCGACCATAAAGTCCACCAGATCGGCGATGCTTTTCGGCTCATGATAGAAACCGGGGGCAGCGGGCATGATGGTCACCCCGAGCCGTGCCAGTTTCAGCATGTTCTCCAGATGGATCGCCGAGAAGGGGGTTTCGCGGGGCACCAGGATCAGCTGGCCGCGCTCCTTGATCACCACATCCGCTGCCCGCTCCAGCAGGTTGTCCGAGGTGCCGTTGGCAATGGCCGAGACGGTGCCCATTGAGCAGGGGCAGACCACCATCTGTTTGGGCGCGGCCGAACCGGAGGCCACCGGCGAGAACCACTCCTCCTTGCCGCAGGCGACAATCTGCCCCTCCTTGGCGCCATATTGGCGACAAAGATAGGCAGAGAGCTCTTTCGGCGAGCCGGGCCAATCCTGTTGCTGCTCGGTCTTGAGTACCACACGAGCCGCCGATGAGGCGAGCAGGTAGACCCGATAGTCCGCCTGCACCAGACACTGGAGCAGGCGCAGGGCGTAGGGGGCGCCGGAGGCGCCGGTCAGCGCCAGGGTGATCGCTTTGTTCATAGTTCGCCGTGGTAATCCTTGAGGCGGGCGATCAGCTTGTCATGAATACCGCCGAAGCCGCCGTTGCTCATGATCAGAATATGGTCGCCATCGCGGCTCTCGGCCACCAGCCGGTTGATCAGGGTCTCCAGATCGTTGAATACCTTGGCGGGTCGGGTCATATGGGCCGTCACCTCGCCGAGATCCCAGCCGATGTTGGGGGGTTGGAAGAAGAACACCTCGTCGGCGCCATCGAAGCAGCCGGCCAGCTCCTCCTTGTGAACCCCCAGCTTCATGGTGTTGGAGCGTGGCTCCAGCACCGCCAGAATACGGGCTTCTCCTACCTTGGCGCGCAGGCCGCCGAGGGTGGTCTCGATGGCGGTGGGGTGGTGGGCAAAGTCGTCATAGACGCTGATGCCCGCTACCTCACCCTTGAGCTCCATCCGCCGCTTGGGAGATTTGAACTGGCAGAGGGCGGCGATGCAATGCTCCACCATGACACCGGCGTGGCGGGCGGCAGCGATGGCCATCAGGCCATTGTTGACGTTGTGCTCGCCGATGCACTCCCAGTGCACCTCGCCCTGTTTTTCACCATCCAGCCACACCTCGAAGGCGGAGCCGTCATCGGCCAGCTTGACCGCCTTCCACTTGGCGTCGTCCTGACCTACCAGCTCCACTTCGCTCCAGCAGCCCATCTTGCGCACGGCGGTGAGGTTGTCATCGGCTTGCGGGAACAGCACCCGGCCGTTGCTCGGCACGGTGCGCATCAGGTGGTGGAACTGGCGCTGGATCGCGGCGAGATCCGGGAAGATGTCCGCATGGTCGAACTCCAGATTGTTCATCACCAGGGTGCGCGGATGGTAGTGGACGAACTTGGAGCGTTTGTCGAAGAAGGCGCAGTCATACTCGTCCGCTTCGATGACGAAGAAGGGGGCAGAGCCGAGACGGGCGGAGACCGGGAAGTTGCCCGGCACGCCGCCAATAAGGAAACCGGGTTCCAGTTTGGCGTACTCCAGCACCCAGGCCAGCATGCTGGCGGTGGTGGTCTTGCCGTGGGTGCCGGCAACGGCCAACACCCAGCGATCCTGCAGCACGTGCTCCAGCAGCCACTGGGGGCCGGAGATGTAGGGCAAATTGCGGTCCAGCACATATTCAACACAGGGGTTGCCGCGGCTCATGGCGTTGCCGATCACCACTAGTTCCGGCGCCGGATCGAGTTGGGAGGGGTCATAGCCTTCGGTCAGTTCGATGCCCTGTTGCTCGAGCTGGGTGCTCATGGGGGGATAGACATTGGCATCCGAACCGGTCACCCGGTAACCAAGCTGTTTTGCCAACACCGCCAGACCACCCATAAAGGTGCCGCAGATCCCGAGAATGTGAATATGCATACCGCTTCCTTTCGCAGTAAAGGGAAGTGCGCATTCTAGGGGGTGTTGCGGTGGTGGCACAAGCCGCACTCATGGTGAGCGGCCCACAGATGCAGCACTGGAGGCAGAAATCTTGGCGCTGTTGGGATATGCGAGATTGGAATGGGCTGGCAGGCTTTATTTGAGACTTTATATTGTGTCGCACTTTCTTACAATTCTTCGGTTTTGTGACGCACTCTACAGTTTTACGATATTGCCCTTTTCCAAAGGAGAGTCCCCATGGGCAAGTTCCTGCTTTGCTATCTGGTCGGTGGTCTGGTGGCCATCAGTTGGGCTGCGTTGCCCGATCATGGTCCCTGGGATCAGTGGGACCTCGCGATTTTTCATACCGTTAACGGCTGGCTCGGGCAGTCGGCTCTGTGGGCCGATCTGGTGGCTATCACCAATAACCGGCTGTTCGATCTGGCGGTGCTGGCCTGTATGGGGCTGATCCTGGCCCGCTGCTTCTTCGCCCGGGATTTGGCGGGTCGTCGCCAGCTGGTGGCGATGGGCATAGTGATGCTGCTGAGTGCTCTGGTGATCAACCAGCTTGGTCACCGATTGCCGGTGGAGCGACCCAGCCCGACCCTGATGGTGGCTGATGCGCTGCGGGTGACCCAGATCAGCGGTATTCCGACCAAGGACTCTTCCGGTGACAGCTTCCCCGGGGATCACGCTCTGTTCCTGATGATCTTCGCCGGTTTTGCCCTGCGCTATCTGCCGCGCTGGGCGGGAGTCACCGCATTGCTGATGGTGCCGATCTTTTCCACGCCGCGCATTCTGGCTGGTGCCCACTGGTTTACCGATGTCTATGTCGGCGCGCTGGGGCTGGCGACCCTCTGTCTGCCCTGGTTGCTGCTGACTCCGCTGGCGGAGCGGCTGATAGACCGCATTGCCCCCCGATTGGCCCGTGTGCCGCTGCTGCGCAGTCAGACCCACTGATTGAACGTCGCAAAATAAAACGCCCCGACATGAAAATGTCGGGGCGTTCTGTTATCCACCCGCGAGAGATCAGCCTTGATAACCGTTCGGGTTGTTGCTTTGCCAGCGCCAGGTATCGACCATCATCTGCTCCAGACCGCGCTCTGCCTGCCAGCCCAGCTCGGCACGGGCCAGCGTCGGCTCTGCCCAGCACTCGGCGATGTCGCCCGGGCGACGGGGTTTGATCTGGTAGGGAATGGATCGGCCGCTGGCCGCTTCAAACGCCTTGACCATCTCCAGTACCGAGTAGCCCTGACCTGTGCCCAGGTTGTAGGTGAAGACGCCGGTGTCGCTCTTGATGCGCGCCAGTGCTTTCAGGTGGCCGATGGCGAGATCCACCACATGGATGTAGTCACGCACGCCGGTGCCATCCGGAGTCGGGTAGTCGTTGCCAAATACCCCCAGCTCCTTGAGCTTGCCGACACCCACCTGGCTGATATAGGGCAGCAGGTTGTTGGGGATGCCGTTGGGATCTTCACCAATCAGACCGCTCTCATGGGCGCCGACCGGGTTGAAGTAACGCAGCAATACGATGGCCCAGCGGGGATCGGATTTAGCGAGATCGCGCAGGATCTCTTCGACCATCAGCTTGGAGCGGCCATAGGGGTTGGTGGCGCTGGTGGGGAAATCTTCCCGCAGCGGCACCGAGGCGGGATCGCCATAGACGGTGGCCGAGGAGCTGAATACCAGGCGGAAAACCCCGGCCTTGGCCATCTCTTCGCACAGTACCAGAGTGCCGCTGATGTTGTTCTGGTAGTAGGTGAGCGGGATCTGGCTCGACTCCCCGACCGCCTTGAGACCGGCGAAGTGGATGACCGATTCGATCTGGTGGTTGGCGAACAGCTGCTGCAGGCAGGCTCTGTCCAGCACATCCCCTTCGATGAAGGTGACCGGCTTGCCGGTGATCTGCTCGACCCGCTTGAGTGACTCCGGTGAGGAGTTGGAGAGGTTGTCGAGTACCACGACCTGCTGCCCCGCGCCGAGCAGCTCAACCAGGGTGTGGGAGCCGATATAGCCGGCGCCCCCTGTGACCAGTATTGTCATTTTTTATCCCGTGTTCTGGTGAAACTGGGGCAGAGTCTACCCGTCCTGCCCGCTCGGGAAAAGGTTGAGATACCAATGAAGCCCTTTGCGTATATCAATAATCGAGACTTATATCCCCTTTCGCGGTGCAGGAGCAGGCCAGAGCAACGCCGCTCTCCAGATCCTGAGCACTCAGGGTCATCACGCTCTGGCGCTCGATGTCACCTGTGGTGGTGCAACGACAGCTGCCACATACCCCGGCGCGACAAGCCGCCATTATGGTTTCGCCCGCCGCTTCCAGCGCCGCCAGCAGGGTCTGACCCGGCAGGATCTTCACCTTTTTGCCGCTCTTTTTCAGGGTTAGCCAGAAGTGGTCGCTGGTGGTGGTGGCAGGCTCTGCTGGAGGAAGGCCAAAAGACTCCTGATGCAGCTGCTCCGGCGGCAATCCCAGCTCCGTCAGCATGGTTTTGACCTCCGCCATATAGGGGGCCGGGCCGCAGAGATAGACATGGCGTTCGCGCAGGTCAGGGGCCAGTTCGGCCAGCATGGCGGGGGTGAGTCGGCCAATCCAGGGGTGATCTGCAGGGGCCTCTTCCAGTATCAGGGCATGGCGTACACCGGGATGAGTTTCGGCCAGTTCAGCCAAGTCATCTGCGAAGATCACATCTGCTGGCGAGCGGGCGCTATGGATAAAGCGAATATCGGCATCCGGCCGTTTGGCCAGCTCGTCCCGCAACATGGCCCACATGGGGGTGATGCCGGAACCAGCGCTCAAGAGCAGTGGCCGTTTGCAAGGGAGGTTGGTCAGGTTGAAATCGCCGAACGGCCCATCCACCCGGATCTCGTCGCCCACTTGCAGGGTCTGGTGCAGATGGCGGGAGACCCGTCCCACATCCTTGATGGTGACCTGCCAGCATGCATCCTGCGGGCTGGAGGAGAGGGTATAGGCGCGGCACTCCGGCTGGCCGTCGATCTCGGTGTGCAGGGTGATGCACTGGCCTGCCAGCACGGGAGGGAGGCTGCCGGAAAACGGCACCAGCTGCCAGCTCACTACGTCGTGGGTGTTCTGTTGGCGGCCAATGCAGGTGAGCGTGAGAGAGGTCATCACAAGGCTCCTTAGGTTTGAAACGGTTCGAAAAACGTCTGGTGAAAAAGCCGGGTCCAGAAAAAAGGCGAGCCGGGCGGCTCGCCAAACGCTTACAACATGAGATGCCGATCAGGCCGCCAGGATCTCGGCCAAGTCAGCCTCGGCCGTGGTGGTCCCTTTCAGACCGAACTGCTCTTCCAGCACCTTGAGCAGGGCCGGGGTGAGGAAGGCGGGGGCGGTCGGGCCGGTACGAATATCCTTCACCCCGAGGGAGAGCAGGGTGAGCAGAATAACGATGGCTTTTTGCTCGAACCAGGAGAGCACCAGCGTCAGCGGCAGATCGTTGACCCCGCACTCGAACGCCTCGGAGAGTGCCAGCGCCAACTGAATGGCGGAGTAGGCATCGTTGCACTGGCCCACGTCCAGCAGACGCGGAATGCCGCCGATGTCGCCAAAATCGAGCTTGTTGAACTTGTATTTGCCGCAGCCCAGGGTGAGCAGCAGGCTGTCGCGCGGCGCCGCCTTGGCAAACTCGGTGAAGTAGGCGCGCTCGGCCTTGTCGCCGTCACAGCCACCCACCAGGAAGAAGTGGCTGATCTCTCCGGCTTTGACCTTCTCAATCACCGCGGGGGCGGCCTGCATCAGGGCGTTGCGGGCAAAGCCGATGGTGATGAAGTGCTCGAGCTCGGTGTGTTTGAAGCCTTCCAGCGCTTGCGCCTTGGCGATCACGGCGGAGAAATCATCCCCCTCCAGATGAGTGACGCCCGGCCAGCCGACGATGGAGCGGGTGAAGATACGATCCGAGTAGTTGCCCACATTCGGGTCGATGATGCAGTTGGAGGTCATCACCACGGCGCCCGGGAAGTTGGCAAACTCCTTCTGCTGGTTCTGCCAGGCGGAGCCGTAGTTGCCCACCAGATGGGGGTACTGCTTGAAGAAGGGGTAGGCCAGCGCGGGCAGCATCTCGCCGTGGGTGTAGACATGAATGCCGGCCCCCTTGGTCTGCTCCAGAATGAGCTTGAGATCCATCATGTCGTGGCCGGAGACCAGAATGCACTTGCCGGGGATGGGGGTGACGCGTACCTGGGTCGGCTCCGGATGGCCGAAGGCGCTGGTTTCACCCAGATCCAGCATCTCCATGATTTTGAAGTTGAGCTGACCGATCTCCATCGCGCAGCTGAACAGCCGACCCATTTCGCTCGGGTCTGTGCTGAGCCAGCTCATGATGCGGTGGAATTCGGCGGCCACCTCGTCACTCTGCTGATCCAGCACCCGGGCGTGCTCCATGTAGGCGGCGGCGCCCTTGAGGCCGTAGAGACAGAGCAGACGCAGCCCCATGATGTCTTCGTTCACCTCGCTCTTGCCCCGATTGGGGGCGGCTGGTGCGGCATGGGCAAGTTGTTCCAGCAGTTCGGCACCGGGTTCGAAGTAAGCGGACTGTGGCAAGTCGTTGACCTGCACCGCCATGGCGGTCAGACGATCGGCTAACTGCTGGCGATAGGCGAGGGCCTGATTGACGTAGGCCACGATGCGATTCGAGTCGAAGTTGACGTTGGTGAGGGTGGCGAAGAAGGCCTTGGGCACGAAAGCATCGACCTCGCGATCTATGATGCCTTGCTCGCGGGCGGCCAGCGCCCAGGCGCTGAGCCCCTGCAGGGTGTAGATCAGCACATCCTGCAGATCCGAGGTTTCCGCCGTCTTGCCGCACATACCTTGTGCGTAGGCACAGCCGTTGCCTGCCGGGGTACGAATTGTCTGTTCACATTGCACACAAAACATCATGCCTCTCCTAATTGGACATTTCAGTTGTCTGTTTTGTGGCGATTCTATTCCTCTCGCGAAAAACTTAATAGGTATTCAATTTGCCAATTAAGATTCCCTTGATGCAGATCAAAAACAAAAAAAGCCGCCCAAACAGGGCGGCAAGCGGGTGGATAAAAGGAGAGACAACTCAGGTTTGCAACAGAACATAACAATCAGATGGATTGGGCCGTGGTCTGGTCAGGAGCTTTCGGCCCGGTACTTACTCAAACCAGCATACGTACGCTGTAGTCGGCTTGGTTCACTATCAGGCCAGATAAGCGCGCAGCATCCAGACCAGTTTTTCCTGTTGCTGCACATAGTCGGAGAGTATGGAGGCTGTGCCCTCATCACCGGCTTCGGCGGCCTGGCCCAGAATACGGCGCTGGGCGACCAGCAGTTCGCGGAAGCTCTCCAGCAGGGATTCGACACAGGCGCGGCCATCGTGCAGCCCCTTTTGCTCCGGGATGGCAGAGACTTTCAGGTAGTCACTGAAGCTGTGCATCGGCACACCATCCAGGGTCAGGATCCGCTCGGCCAGTGCATCGACTTTCAGCAGCAGGTCATTGTAAATCTCTTCAAATTTCAGGTGCAGTTCGAAGAACTGGTTGCCACGGATATTCCAGTGGAAGCCGCGCACGTTCATGTAGAGGATCTGGTAGCTGGCCAGCAATTTGTTCAACTCGGCTGCCAGGGCTTGTGATTGAGCAGTATCAAGACCAATCGGGCTTTTCATCATTCACCTCCAGATTTGGAAATCGGTTTTAAATTCTCTTTCGGAACGCAGTCAGAGTAACGCCTTGCAAAATGCAGGGACAATTGCTTGTGCCTAACTGTTTGATAGCTAACGGCTATCAAACAGTACGCAGCAACGGGGGCAATGGATGAGGATTAGGGGAAGTATTTTTCGAGCAGCGCCATCAGGATGGCCTGACACTCGCGGTCCGGTTTGCTATCGACCTTGCTGGCGCGAAAGTGGAGCTGAAAGGCGCCCATGACGGCGCGGCTCTGCTCATCCCACTGGCCGCTCCGGGGCAGGCCGTAGCCATAGCGGGCCAACTGCTGCTGCCACATGGCCGCATCCCAGTGGGGCAAGGGGCTGGCCAGTAACTCGGCCACCCGACCTTCATCGGGCCAGGCGCCGACCCCGTACGTCAGATAGAGCTGGCGCCAGGGGAAGTGGGGGCCGGGATCCTGCTTGCGCTCAGGGGCGACATCGCTGTGGCCCAGTACCTGGGTCGGTGGAATCTGGTAGCGGGCGACCAGCTCTCGGCTGAGGGCGCCGACGGCAGCAATCTGCTGTGGGGTATAGGGTTGCCAGCGGCGGGCATCGGGGGCCAGCGGCTCATCTTCCGCTGGATAGCCAAGGTTGACGATCTCGATGCCAAGGGAGCTGGCATTGAGCCCGGCATATTGGTGCCAGCGGCTGCGTCCCGCATGCCAGGCGCGTGCGTTGTCCGGCACCAGCTGATAGACGGTGAACGGTGTCTCGTGGCTGTCGCGGGGGATCAGGTAGTGGGCGCTCACCTTGTGCTCCTGCTCGGTCAGCAGGCGCAGGGAGTTGGCATCATCTTCGTCGGTGTAGTGGAGGATCAGAAAGGCGATCCGCTCGTTCTGGTTGGCGCTCTGATAGCGGGTAGATAGCTGGTACTCGGATGGTGTGCAGGCGCTCAGCAGCAGAACCAGTGGTAAAAAGAAGAGGGGAAGAAGACAGCGCCAGCGCCATCCCCCTGCTGCAGCCAGGCTGCTGAGCGTGGGAGGAGTGAGTCGCTGGCACATGTCGAAGGCCCTGTCTGGTCAGTCGCGCGGCTGGTTAGCCGCGGTATTTGGCCGTGAGACCGATCAGGAAGTTGCGCAGGATCTGATCCCCGCAATCCTGATAGTGCTTGTGATCCTTGGAGCGGAACAGGGCACTGAGCTCGGACTTGGAGAGGTTGAAGTCGGCGAGCTTGAGGGTGCCGAGCATATCCTCTTCCTTGAAGTTGAGACCGATGCGCAGCTTGCGCAGGATCATGTTGTTGTTGATCCGGTTCGGGATCACCTGGGGCGGTGCATCTTCCCGCACGCCGCGGCGGGCGATGATGAAACCGTCGAGGAACTGGCTCAGGGCAGAGTCGGGACAGGCGACATAGCCTGCCTCTTGCTCTTCACCTTCCGCCGCCTCTTTCATCAACCAGCTGTGCAGCTGGGCGTGAGTGACCGTCAGGTTGCCCTTGGCAAACATCTCGACCATCTGGTCGTTGCTGATGGTGAGGGCGTAGCGCAGACGGCGCAGAATATCGTTGTTGGTCATGCTGACTCCTGTGTAAACGGCGCAACTTTACCATCTGGCAGCCCTCGCGTCAGAAAAAGCGGGGGCCGATACAGTTCAGGTCAAGCTCATCAAGCTTTGCCGAGATAGCGGGGCGCCTCCTGGCGCACCAGTTCCAGCGCATCTTGCAGCTCCAGCAGCTCGGGTTCCAGCTCGCTGACCGGAGCGCCGTCACGCAGCTGTTGCTCCAGCTGGGAGAGCAGCCGTTGCAGTCCCGGCACCCCGGAATAGGCACAGCCGCCGTTGAGGCGATGGAGCTGTGCCAGCACCTCGCTATCTTCAATTTCGCCAGCCAGCGCGCTATCCAGCACAGGTTCCACTTCGTCAAAACTGGCCAGCAGCATGGTCAGCATCTCTCTGGCGAGATGCTCTTTCCCCGCCGCTTGCCGCACCGCCAGTGCCCAGTCGATCTGTTGGGCACCATTATTCTGGTGGCGGCGATGGGCAAAGTCGGTGATGAGCTGGGCCAGCATGCTCTCGTCGATGGGCTTGGCCAGATAGTCGTCCATCCCCTGCCTGATCAGCCGCTCCCGTTCTCCGGGGATGGCGTGGGCGGTCACCGCCACGATCGGGGTGGTGGTGTTGAGGGACTGGTTGCGGATCGCCTGGGTAGCGCTGATGCCATCCATGATCGGCATCTGGATATCCATGAAGATGATGTCGAACGGCTGGCTCTGGGCCTGCTTGACCGCCTCCTTGCCGTTTTTGCACACCACCACCTGACTCACCATCTCCTTGAGCATGGCGGCAATCAACTTGAGGTTGGCGGCGTTGTCATCCACCGCCAGCACCTTGATGGGCTGCAACTGGCGCGGTGCAGGCTGGGCGGGCAGCTTCTGGCGGCTCGATTCCGGCGAGAGCAGGGCGTGCAGCAGCTTGCGGTGGTTGACCGGTTTGGAGAGACAGTGCTGGGCGCCATGGGCCAGCATCGCTTCATAGAGCGCCGGCTCGTGGCTGCTGAGCAGCACTATGGTGTTCTGCTGCTGGCCGTTCAGTCTGTCGAGACGGCCGATCACCTGCTGCGGCGTATGCAGGGTGCTGCTGCCGATGATCACCATCTCCTGCTCGCTCATCTCAGGCCAAGGATCATCGCTGGTCAGTGGGTGCACATCGAGGTGCCACTCCGCCAACAGGGCGAGCAGAGAGGCTTGTGCGAAGGGATCCGGTTCCAGCAGCCAGAGCCGTTTGCCACGGATCCGATCCAGCGGCAGTTGATCGGTCTGGGGCAGGGGGGAGACCTCCACATCCAGACTAAACGAGAAGATGGAGCCCTTGCCGAGTTCCGATTCAAAGCGGATCTGGCCGCCCATCTGCTGCACCAGCTTCTGGGTAATGACGAGGCCCAAACCCGTGCCGCCATAACGGCGGGAGATGGAGGAGTCGGCCTGATTGAAGGCCTGGAACAGCTGATGTTGCTGCTCTTGGGAGATGCCGATGCCGGTATCGCGGATCTGGACGTTGAGCCTCACCTTGTGGTTGCCACTGCCGGTCTGCTCGATATGGACATCGACGTTGCCTTGCTCGGTGAACTTGATGGCGTTGCCGGTGAGGTTGGTCAGCACCTGTTGCAGACGCATGGGGTCGCCAGTGAGGTAGTCCGGCACATCGGCATCCACCCGCAGGGAGAGCTCCAGCTGCTTGTCGTGGGCGCTGGGGCCGAGCAGGTGCATGGTCTCGTTGAGGGTGTCGCGCAGGCTGAACGGGATATGCTCCAGCTGCAGCTTGCCCGCTTCCAGCTTCGAGAAGTCGAGGATGTCGTTGATGATGCCAAGCAGGTTGCGCGCCGACTTCTCGATGGTCTGCATGTAGTCGGTCTGGCTCGGGGTCAGGCTGGTTTTCAGCAGCTGGCGGGTAAAGCCGATGACCCCGTTGAGCGGGGTACGCAATTCGTGGGACATGTTGGCCAGAAACTCCGACTTGACCCGCGCCGCCTCCTGCGCCCGTTTCTTGGCCATGTCGAGTTCGACGTTCTGGATCTCGATCTGCTCCAGGGTTTCGCGCAAGTCAGAGGTGGCCTGATCGATATTCTGCTGCATCTCTTCGTGATATTCGGAGAGCGCCTTGGCCATGGCGTTGATGCCGTTTTTCAGCATATCCAGCTCGCCGGTGAGCTGGCCGCTGACTCGGGTATCGAGCCGCCCCTCCCTGATTTTGTGCACCGCCTGCACCATGTTGGTGATGGGCTGGGTCACGCTCTTGACCAGCCGGAAGCCAAACAGGGTACTGAAGGCGACCCCGATGAGCACCATGATCACCGCAAAGAAGGTGTCTCGGTACTGCAGCAGCATGGCCCGATCGGTCGCCATCTGCATCGAGATGTAGCCGATCATCGGCGGCTCCACATCGCTGGGCAGCGGGAAGCCATCGAGGCTGGTTTCGGCCTGGATCGGAGTGCGCAAAATGATGTCGTCCCCCTGAAACGTCACGCTGGTCAGATCCGGAATAGGCTCGCCATCGGGCAGCCTGAGTCGGGTGAAATCCCGGTGGTAGTTCGAGGTGACGAACAGCTGGTTGTCCTGGGTGAAAACCGCGATGGACTTGATGAAGGGGGAGTTCTTGCGATGGGTCAGGCCAATCAGCCGCTTGAGGGATTCGCGACTGTGCTGGGTCATCCCGTATTCACTGGCGATCGCCAGCGGTTCGATGATGTTGATCCCCTGATCAATGAGGTTGTTTTCCAGCTGCTGGTAGCGGTGGAAGGTGAAGTAACCGGCCATCAGGCCACCGATGATCAGGGTTGGCAGGATGGTGAAGGCGAGAACGCGTGCTCTCAGGCCATATTTGGTCATACGAACAGGCCACCAGTAAACAGGGTTGGCGATAGGGTTGATGGCAATACACGGGCTCTGTGGCCGTATTTGGTCATACTATTATTCTTGTGGGACAATACCCGGCAGCAGATTCCACAATCATGACATAGCCACCTATAGGCACCAAGTTTTATGGCCCAGTTTTTCAAGCCCCAAAAGAAGTCCACCCAGCTCCAACGCATTGAATTTACGATAGACACCCTCGATCACCACTGCGTCGGTATCGGTCGCCATCAGGGCAAGGCGATCTTCGTCGAAGGGGCGCTGCCCGGCGAGACCGTCAAGGCACGCATCACCGAAGAAAAAAAACAGTATGGTCACGCCGCCTTGCAACAGGTGGTGACCCCGGCTGCCAATCGTATCGCCCCCTTCTGCAGCCACTATCGAGAGTGCGGCGGTTGCAGTGCCCAGCACATGTCGGTTGCCGATCAGCAAGCCGCCAAGGCGGCGGGACTGGTCAGCCTGTTCGAGCGGTTGGGCAACATCAAGGCGCCAGCGCTGGAGCCGGTACTGACCGGTGAAGATCGTGCCTATCGCCGGGTCTGTCGTCTGGCCATCAAATTTGACAAGAACGGTCGCTGCACCCGGGTTGGTTTCCGCCGCCGCAACAGCAACGATCTGGTGGAGATCGACAGTTGCCCTGTACTGGCCGAGCCGCTCTCTGCGCTGATTGCCCCGCTGCGTGAGTGCCTCAATCGCCTCAAGAGCCAGCGCGAGCTGGGCCATGCGGAGCTTATCCAGGCCGAGCAGGGGATCATGATGCTGCTGCGCCATACTGGCCGCCCCAATGAGGCGGATCGCGCCCTGCTGGTGGAGTTTGCCAAAGCGCAGGGAATAGACCTCTATCTGCAGGCTGCCGATGATCGCATCGAAGCGCTGCAGCAACAATTTTCCCCATCCTACTCGCTGGATGGCCTGTCTCTTGCATTTGCCCCCGGTGATTTCATTCAGGTCAACGGCCCCATCAACCAGAGCATGGTTGAGCAGGCGCTGACATGGCTCGGGGCGAGCAAGGATGACAAGGTGCTCGATCTCTTCTGCGGTATCGGCAACTTCACCCTGCCGCTGGCCCGTCAGGCTCGCGAAGTGGTGGGTGTCGAAGGTGAACTGGCCATGGTGCAGCGGGCCGAAGAGAACGCTCGTCGCAACGGCATCACCAATGCCCGTTTCTACAAGGCCGACCTGAGCGATGACATCGTCGGCATGTCCTGGGCGCGGGAAGGGTTTGATCTGGTGCTGCTGGATCCGGCTCGTCCCGGCGCGCTGGAAGTGATGGGACACGTCGTGAAACTTTCACCCAAGCGGGTGGTCTACGTCTCCTGTAACCCGGTCACCCTGGCGCGGGACAGTCAGGTGCTGGTGAAAGGGGGTTACCGTCTGGTGCGCCTCGGCATGCTCGACATGTTCCCTCACACCGGTCATCTGGAGTCCATGGCGCTGTTTGAACGGGAGTAAATGACTCATCAGTTCGGCGATGCCGGATAGGTCATCCGGCATGTTTGTTACTGTTTGAGCAGGTGTGTATATGAAGTAATCCTGCTCATCAGTACGGCGATGCGGATATGCAATCCGGCATGTCTGCGGCTGTTTGAGCTGGTGTGTATATGAAGTAATCCTGCTCATTGGTACGGCGATGCGGATGTGCAATCTGGCATGTCTGCGGCTGTTTGAGCTGATGTGATTGGGGTAATCTAGACCCTCGTCGTTCGGCAGGGCCTGTTGGCGCGCTCTATTGTCTTTCTGGACAATATGCCTTGAAAAGTGCGCTGGATATCCCCATTTGAGGCAATCTCATGAGGGGAGAAAGTGACAGCTTTCGGCCCGATAATTTAAAGGATTGATACCATGGTTGCGGTTCGCGATATTCATTTGAAAGACAACTTCACCTTGGAAGAGTGGGTCAGCTCGCTCTCCTTGAGTGACAGTGAAAAGGATCAACTGCGAACCGTCTATCAGTATTGTCTGACGCTCGGTGACGAGGCGCTGACCAGCAAGCTGCTGGTACGCGGCATCGAAATGGTGGGCATCCTGCAGATGCTCAGCATGGATATCGGTACTCTCAAAGCGGCCATCATCTACCCCTTCGTCGAAGCCGGTCTCATCAGCCAGGAGCGGATGGACGAGGATTTCGGCTCCAAGATCGCCAAGCTGGTGGAAGGGGTGCTGGAGATGGAGGCCATCCGCTCCCTGCAGACCCTCCATCGCAGCGAAACCTCGCCGGAGCAGGTCGACAACGTGCGTCGCATGTTGCTCGCCATGGTCGAGGATGTGCGCGCCGTGGTGATCAAGCTGGCGGAGCGGATCGCCTGCCTGCGGGAAGCGAAGACGGCAGATGAAGAGACCCGGGTGCTGATGGCCCAGGAGATCACCAACATCTATGCGCCGCTCGCCAACCGTCTGGGCATCGGCCAGCTCAAGTGGGAGCTGGAAGATCTTGCCTTCCGTTACCTGCACCCGGATACCTACAAGCAGATCGCCAAGCAGCTCGACGAGAAGCGGCTCGACCGCGAGCGCTATATCCGCGAGTTTGTGCAATCCCTGCGTAATGGCCTGAAAGAGGCGGGAGTTGACGCCGAGGTGTACGGTCGGCCGAAACATATCTACAGCATCTGGCGCAAGATGCAGAAGAAGCACCTCGAATTCAACGAGTTATTCGACGTGCGCGCGGTGCGGGTAGTGACCAAGCGGTTGCAGGATTGCTATGCGGCGCTCGGCATAGTCCACACCCAGTTCCACCACATTCCCCGCGAGTTTGACGACTATGTCGCCAACCCCAAACCCAACGGTTATCAGTCGATCCACACCGTAGTGGTGGGGCCTGAGGGCAAGACCGTAGAGATCCAGATCCGTACCGACCAGATGCATCAGGATGCCGAGCTCGGCGTCGCGGCGCACTGGCGCTACAAGGAAGGGGCTCAGGCTGGCGGCAAGGCCAACACCTTCGAAGACAAGATCGAGTGGCTGCGCAAGCTGCTCGCCTGGCAGGAAGATCTCTCCGAGAGTGGCTCCCTGCTGGAAGATCTGCGCAGTCAGGTGTTCGAGGACAGAGTCTACGTCTTCACCCCGAAAGGGGATGTCATCGACCTGCCGGCTGGCGCTACCCCGCTTGATTTTGCCTATCACGTCCACAGCATGATCGGCCACCGCTGCATCGGCGCCAAGATTGACGGCCGCATCGTGCCGTTCACCTACGCGCTGCAGACCGGCGATCAGGTGGAGGTGATCACCCAGAAAGAGCCGAACCCGAGCCGCGACTGGATGAACCCCAACGCCGGCTTCCTGCGCTCCAGCCGGGCGCGGGCCAAGGTGGCGACCTGGTTCAGAAAACTGGATCGGGACAAGAATATCGTGGCTGGTCGCGAGCTGTTCGAGAAGGAGCTGGATCGCCACAACCTCAGCATGTCCAAGATCGACAAGGGCAACATGCTGCGCCGCTTCAATCTGGAGAGTACCGACGATCTGCTGGCCGGTATCGGCAGCGGCGATATCCGCATCAACCAGGTGCTCAACTATCTCGACACCTGTTACAACAAGCCGACGGCGGAAGAGGAAGATCGCCGCTTGCTGGAGAAGCTGGAGCAGAAGGCCAATGCGCCGATGCGCCACAAGCCCAAAGACCACATCGTGGTGGAAGGGGTCGGCAACCTGATGACCCATATTGCCCGTTGCTGTCAGCCCATTCCGGGGGACTCCATTCAGGGCTTTATCACCATGGGGCGTGGCGTTTCGATCCACCGGGAAGATTGCGAGCAGTTGAAAGAGCTGTCACGGCGCAACCCCGAGCGGCTGATCGATGCGGTGTGGGGGGAGAACTACTCCGGTGGCTACGGCCTAACCATCCGGATCATCTCCAACGATCGCTCCGGCCTGCTGCGCGATATCACTACCGTGCTGGCCAACGAGAAGATCAATGTGATGGGGGTGCGTTCGCGCTCCAACGTGCGCGAGCAGACCGCCGAGATCGACATGGAGCTGGAGATTTACAACATCAACGCCTTCAACCGGGCGTTGGCCAAGCTCAGTCAGCTTAACGATGTGATCAGCGCCAAGCGGCTTTGATATCGAACCGACCGGCCCCAGTGGCCGGTCTGCATTTACGACCCTTTTTGAACGAATTGAAAGCGAATATCCCATGTCTCAACGTTACGATCTGCCCCAACTGCTTGACATGAGATTGCTCGGCTGCGCGGCCTGATGTCGCTTCATCCCCATTTAACGAATCGAAAGTGAGTAGCCCATGTCTCAACGTTACGATCTGCCTCAACTGCTCGACATCATGGCTCGTCTGCGCGATCCGCAAAACGGCTGTCCCTGGGATCTGAAACAGGACTTCCAGACCATAGTGCCGCACACCCTGGAAGAGGCCTACGAGGTGGCCGATGCCATCGAGACCGAAGATTGGCAGGGGCTGAAAGGGGAGTTGGGCGACCTGCTGTTTCAGGTGGTGTTTTACGCCCAGCTGGGTAAAGAGCGGGGCTTGTTCGACTTTGCCGATATCGTCGATACGGTGAGTGAAAAGCTCATTCGCCGTCATCCCCACGTTTTTTCCGATGCAGATCTCTCCAACGAGCAGGCGGTAAAAGCGAACTGGGAGGCGGAAAAGGCCAAAGAGCGGGCGGCCCTCGACAAAGAGAGCGTGCTGGACGATATCCCACAGGCGCTGCCTGCCCTGACTCGCGCCGCCAAAATTCAGAAACGCTGCGCCACCGTCGGCTTTGACTGGAAGACGCTGGGGCCTGTGGTGGACAAGATCCACGAAGAGATCGACGAGGTGATGGAAGAGGCATTGATGGCCGATGTGGACGAGGCGCGGGTGAGCGACGAGCTCGGCGACCTGCTGTTTGCCACCGTCAATCTGGTGCGTCATCTGGGCAAGGATCCGGAGCAGGTACTGCGAGGTGCCAACGCCAAGTTCGAACGTCGTTTTCGTCAGGTTGAGCAGATAATCGCCGCAGAAGGCTTGAAAATGACCGATTGCACCCTCGAAAAGCTCGATGCCGCCTGGGATAAGGCGAAGGAAACCGAGCAAAGTTGATTTGGCGCAAGATGGGGGGGCGGTGAGCCTGATAGATTTTTGCTCATTGTTTGGGAGAGGGGTTTTTGGTATACTGTTTCCCCGTCCTGCTTCATCCCCGAAGCACCCCTTAAAATTCCCTAAACTTCTTTCAGGTTCAGCATGACGACCAAATATATTTTTGTTACTGGTGGCGTTGTTTCATCCCTCGGCAAAGGCATTGCCGCAGCTTCTCTGGCAGCCATTCTGGAAGCCCGTGGTCTGGATGTGACCATCATGAAACTGGACCCGTACATCAACGTGGATCCGGGCACCATGAGCCCGACCCAGCATGGTGAAGTGTTCGTAACCGAGGACGGGGCCGAAACCGATCTGGATTTGGGCCACTACGAGCGTTTCATCCGCACCAAGATGACCCGTCGCAACAACTTTACCACCGGCCGTATCTACGCCGACGTACTGCGTAAAGAGCGTCGTGGTGACTATCTGGGCGCCACCATTCAGGTTATCCCGCACATCACCAACGCCATCAAGGAGCGGGTGATTGCCGGTGCCGAAGGCCATCAGGTTGCCATCGTCGAAGTGGGCGGTACCGTAGGTGACATCGAGTCCCTGCCGTTCCTCGAAGCCATTCGTCAGCTGGCTGCCGAAGTGGGCCGCAACAACGCCATGTTCATGCACCTGACGCTGGTTCCTTACCTGGCTGCTGCCGGTGAAGTGAAGACCAAGCCGACCCAGCACTCCGTCAAAGAGCTGCTCTCCATCGGTATCCAGCCGGATGTGCTGATCTGCCGCTCCGACCGTGCCATTCCGGCCAACGAGCGCGCCAAGATCGCCCTGTTCTGCAACGTGCCCGAGCGCGCCGTCATCTCCATGAAAGACGTCGATTCCATCTACAAGATCCCGGCACTGCTGAAATCCCAGAATCTGGACTCCTACTTCACCGAGCGTTTCGGTCTGGAGTGCAAAGAGGCTGATTTGTCCGAGTGGGAACAGGTTATCTACGAAGAGGCCAACCCGACTGGTGAAGTAACCATCGGTATGGTCGGCAAGTACGTCTCCCTGCCGGACGCTTACAAGTCCGTCAACGAGGCGCTCAAGCACGGTGGTCTCAAGACCCGTCACTCCGTCAACATCAAGTACATCGACTCTCAGGACATCGAGACCCGTGGCGCCGAGCTGCTGGAAGGTCTGGACGCTATCCTGGTGCCGGGTGGCTTCGGTGAGCGCGGTGTGGAAGGCAAAATTCTGGCTGCCCAGTATGCCCGCGAGAACAAGATCCCCTACCTGGGTATCTGCCTCGGCATGCAGGTTGCCATGATCGAATTCGCTCGCAACGTGGCGGGCATGGAAGGGGCTCACTCCTCCGAATTCAAGAAAGATTGCGCATACCCGGTCGTCGGCCTCATCACCGAGTGGGTGGATGAAGAGGGCAACGTCGAGACCCGTACCGAGAAGTCTGATCTGGGCGGTACCATGCGTCTGGGTTCCCAGCTCTGCCACCTGGTCGAAGATTCCAAAGTGCGTCAGATGTACGGCAGCCCGACCATTTACGAGCGTCACCGTCACCGTTACGAAGTCAACAACAAGCTGCTGCCGCAGATTGAAGCGGCAGGTCTGAAAGTGACCGGTCTCTCCGCCGACAAGAAGTTGGTGGAAATCATCGAGATCCCGGATCACCCCTGGTTCGTGGCTGCGCAGTTCCACCCGGAGTTCACCTCTACTCCCCGTGATGGCCACGCTCTGTTCGCCGGTTTTGTGAAGGCGGCAGGCGAGTATCAGAAGCGTAATTTGAAGTAATTGAAAATAAATGCGGTTGGGGCACTGTGCCACAGCCGCTTTTTTTGGCATATTTTTGTTGTTTTTTTACGAAACCTGAGGAAATACACATGTCCAAGATCGTTAAAGTGATCGGTCGTGAAATCATCGACTCCCGTGGTAACCCGACCGTTGAGGCCGAAGTTCACCTGGAAGGTGGTTTTGTTGGTATGGCAGCCGCTCCGTCTGGCGCGTCCACCGGTTCCCGCGAAGCGCTGGAACTGCGTGACGGCGACAAGAGCCGTTTCCTGGGTAAAGGCGTGCTGAAAGCCATCGAAGCCGTAAACGGCCCGATCGCTCAAGCTCTGCTGGGTAAAGATGCCAAGGACCAGGCCACCGTTGACCAGATCATGATCGACCTCGACGGTACCGAGAACAAATCCAAGTTCGGCGCCAACGCCATCCTGGCTGTTTCCCTGGCGAACGCCAAAGCTGCCGCTGCTGCCAAAGGCATGCCGCTGTACGCCCACATCGCCGAGCTGAACGGCACCCCAGGTGTTTACTCCATGCCGCTGCCGATGATGAACATCATCAACGGTGGTGAGCACGCCGACAACAACGTCGACATCCAGGAGTTCATGATCCAGCCGGTTGGCGCCAAGACCCTGAAAGAAGCCGTACGCATGGGCGCAGAAGTGTTCCACAACCTGGCCAAAGTGCTGAAGTCCAAGGGCTACAACACTGCAGTTGGTGACGAAGGTGGTTTCGCTCCGAACCTGAAATCCAACGCCGAAGCGCTGGAAGTTATCGCTGAAGCCGTTGCCGCTGCCGGTTACAAACTGGGCACCGACATCACCCTGGCTATGGACTGCGCTGCTTCCGAGTTCTACGACGCAGAGAAGAAAGAGTACAACCTGAAAGGCGAAGGTCGTGTCTTCACCTCCAACGGTTTCTCCGACTTCCTGGCTGACCTGACCACCAAGTTCCCGATCGTCTCCATCGAAGATGGCCTGGACGAATCTGACTGGGAAGGTTTCGCCTACCAGACTGCTGAACTGGGCAAGAAAATCCAGATCGTGGGTGACGACCTGTTCGTAACCAACACCAAGATCCTGAAGCGCGGTATCGACAACGGCATCGCCAACTCCATCCTGATCAAGTTCAACCAGATCGGTTCCCTGACCGAAACTCTGGCTGCCATCAAGATGGCCAAAGACGCTGGCTACACTGCCGTCATCTCCCACCGCTCCGGTGAGACCGAAGACGCGACCATCGCCGACCTGGCTGTTGGTACCGCTGCTGGCCAGATCAAGACCGGTTCCATGAGCCGTTCTGACCGTGTTGCCAAGTACAACCAGCTGATCCGTATCGAAGAAGCTCTGGGTGCCAAAGCTCCTTTCCGCGGTCTGAAAGAAGTTAAAAACCAGGCTTAATTTACTGGTTTGCCAGCCTCGGCTGGAATGAAAAAAACCGGAACCCTTGGGTTCCGGTTTTTTTATGCCTGATCCTTGCCACAACGGCCTGAGAGGCGCAGGCGTTGTGGCTCTGGTCTCAGGTCAGACAAAGGGGAGCGTGCGCTGATAGCGCCCTGCATGCGCCTTGAAGCCCAGCTTTTCAAACAGGGCGATAGAGCGGACGTTATCTGCATCGATATCTGCGGTGAGGCAGGCGACTCCCAGTGTGCTGGCGTGAGCGAATAGCAATCCCAGCGCTTCTGACATAAACCCTCTGCGCCAATAGGCCGCATTGAGCAGGCAACCCACCTCGCAGCTGTGGCCCGCCTCGTTGAAACTGTGCAGGCCGCAGGTGCCGATGACCTTGTTGCCCTCCCGCTCGACAATCGCCCACTCCAGCGACTCACCCGCTTGCTCCAGCCGCACTACGCTCGCCATCATCTGCGCCACCATGGCGGGAGAGGTAAAGCAGGGATCAGAGGCAAACTCCATGGTCAGTGGATTGCCATAAATCTCGAACAGATCGGCAGCATCCTGCGGGCCAATGGTGCGCAGCACAATCCGTGTGCCGGTTAAGTCGGGCTTCATAAATCTCCTTGAGCACATTCGCTAAACCGTGATTGGCTGTGATTGCAAATGGAGTCAGACACTGACTGGTGATAATTAGACCTGAGCAAACAGGATATGAACGAGTTAGAGCACATCCGTCACAAAGTACTGCACCACCTCTGTCAAGTCATGCCTCAGATACTCTTGCGTGTGAGGTTGCTCAAAGTGATATTTGAAATCATCTTCGCTGTTAAACCTTTCCCACAGTAAGAAACGGCTCTTATCATCTAAACATTGATGAAGTGTGAAAATAGAGCAACCAGGCTCTTTTAGAGTCTCTTCGCAAAGTTCTTTCAAGTGTTGGCGAGCTTTATCGATGTTTTCAGGAACTTTGACCTTTAGCTCGGCAGTAATGTAATAACCGGGATTAAACATAAATGACTCCTTTCTGTGGAATCTGTACGCTAATCCCTCGAGTTCACTCTAGGTCAAGCATTTTTTGGTCGTAGGCATCTATTTTGTAAAGCACAATATTCAGTTCACCATTGAGTCTTGCGATCTCTTGTTCAAGGTTGGTTTTATGAGCGACAAGCAAAGACTTCCTTTCTGACAAGGTTGTAGAGCCGGCTTGGCGTAGCTTGGCAAATGACTTTATTTCGGCTAGCGGCATTCCGGTAGACTTTAAACGTTTAATCCAGGTTAACCATTCAATATCTGTTTTATCGAAAAAACGTTGGCCGGATTCATTTCTACGGATATTCAGTAACAGTCCTTCTTTCTCATAATATCGCAGTGTATGAATGGAAATATTTGTCATCTCTGCGACTTCAGAAATCTTCATGATATCTCCATGAAATTTTATACAAGGTTAATCTATGGAATAATGAAAGTTTTGGGATGAACTAAAAATGGAGCTGGTTACGCATGGTTTTTAAGTGCTCTGTTATTTTTTAGTCTAGCATCGATATTATTCGAAAAATCTGAAAAGCCATCCAAGTCAAAAGGGGCATAGATTTTCTTGCGACTGTTGGTGCGAATAACCAGGCAATTTACTATTAGTAACATTTCCATGCTCACGCCGACCATCTCTGCATATGGTATGGAGACTATCCGAAAGAAGCGGTTTCTACCTACCACATCATCACTTCTTAATTCGACAGAAAACAATCTGGAGGCTTGGGCCATTGCGAACAATACAACGAAGCATGCTAGCAGGATTTTTAAATATTGGTAAAAGAGCCAATAGCCCAACTCCATGTCGAGTTGGGTTTTGTATGTACTGAGGACAACAAACCCGGCAAAAATCAATGTGATAAATATAAAGAACCGCTTACTCATGGAGAGTAATGGTTGTTGCCAATTTAATGAATATTTCATGGTTTATTCCAACTGGATAAAAATAAAATTCACTTAATAAGCGAATGACAGAGGATCCCCACCTCGTCAGAAACGTTTGCTATAGCGATAGTGGATTTTTCGGCCGGTTTATTCGCAATTGTCCAAATACGCTTCGCTATTCTAATCTACTGGCAATATAACTCTCAATTATAAATATTTACTCTAACATTTTTACTTTACGAGCCATCAACTGCGATCTGCTTAACAAGATCTCGTAGTATTTTTCACATGGCTTAATGTCAATGAAGCGATAGAGCTCTCGTCCAGCTTTAGTTAGAAACTCAGTGCGATTTTCACGATGTCCATTCAACGTCATTGCAAACCTATAGCTACCATATTCGATTAGATAACGCTCATTCTTGGTAAAATGGAATTGTTGCTGAGGTTGTATCAAACCAAGGTCTTGAAGATGGCGAATATCAGACTCTCTTATTCCGCTGTTTTCGATATGTTTGTTAAGTGATGAGTATTTAAAACGCAATAACTCACCGTTAACATGAAAAAGAAACTGACAGTAACGATTAAATAAATTTATATCATTGTTGCTTAGAGATTGCAGGACAAGCAATGTAGCTCTACTGCACGCTTCTGGTTCCAAAACCTCACCCGCAAGTATTTTAGCCCAAAGATTTTGGACATTTTCTATAGAAACATCTTGGCATTTATCAAAATAGAACGACAACCAATCAGCATCTAATGCTACACCATCAGCAATATCATTATTATCAAGGTAGCTAATTGATTTGTCGACAATGCCTTCGATATTTTCTTGTCGCCGCGTCTCTTGTGTTGAAATCCGTCGAGCAGCCCTAATAGCAAGTGCATCAGACTCTGCTTTAGCCATAATAACGAGTGAATCAGATTCAGCTATAGCTTTTCGGCGAATTCTTGTCGGCTCATATAAAACACCAATTGTGTTACTGATCGCATCAATCAACTTACATGCAGGTTCAGATAGAGCTTTTAAATCAATAAGACTTGTTTCTGTCATTATTACTACCACCAAGTATCGATTATCTAGTATTTATAATGCCATTGTTCAGCGGCGTCATTTTTTAGCTAAGTGGAGAAGAGTGTGTCCGGAGTAGGTCCTTCAAGGCCGGAACGAACTGAAATTTCTGGTTATGAGTTTTGCTGGCGGCTAAACAATTTGGCCCAAAAGCCTTTTTTCTCGTGCTTCATCGCATCTTCGATGAAATCTATGTTGGGTTTCCGTCTATCGGACTCTTCTATCAGATCCATCACCACATTGCCGGAGCTTGTATAGGTGGTGAGATGGTACTGGTCTGTTTCGTAGCACTTGCCGAATAGATCTTTGAAGATATCCTTCCAGACCGAGTAATACTTCATGCATTGCTTCTCAGTACCGAACATCACCCCGTAGTTTCCAACGACAAGCGCATGGGTTATCTGCTTACGCTTCCCATTTTCATCTTTCGCTTTGGCTATCTGCTCTGCATCCAGCGCCACTAATACGAGGTCATCTTTCATTGGAGATCCATAGATTCATAACAGTGATTAGATAGAAGGTGGTACTAACACATTAATACCACCTTCTATCTAACTCCACTCCTGCCCGATATGACACTCCGCAAATTATATTTTAAATCAATTGGTTAAGTCCCTGCCTCTGAAGCTGGTCGTATTCGATGGACCTCTTCTTTTTACACAACAATTGCGACTGTATAGAAAATCAGTATGACGTTGGTCATGGCAAGCGTTGACATGGCTACCGCCCCTGAATTTCAGCCTCCAGTCTGCTGCGGTTCACCAAGGGGATGGGATTGGCATGGCTCATGGGAGACTCCGACGAGGCAATTGTTGCCAAATGGCAATATTAACCATGGCGCTGTGGAGAGAAAGCTCAATATTGAGATTTTCTGTGCAAGATCAATAAATTAATCAAATGTCACCCACGATTGATGACGCGCCGAGATAGCGTGAACAACCCTTCTTGAACTATCACCATGGAATATTCATGGTCATATCTGGCTTGAACCAGCATAAAACTCTTTGTTATTGTCCGCATCCCCCGCTGAAATAGCTTATTTATCTATAAATCAACAAGATAGCATTATGCGGTGGTGTTGCGGGGGCATCTGCTATCGGGAAGGAGAGTTATGAAGTCGCAGTTCAAAGTGGCGCTGGCCATGTTGGCCCTGTTCGTCGTCCAAGGCTGCACAGCCCCGGATTCATCCACCAAGCGCAATGTACCCGGCCCGGTGCTGACCGTGCATTACGAAAGTGCCCCCCTTATCCCCGTCACTATCGCTGGTGAGCAGTACCAGTTTTTGCTCGATACCGGGGCCAGTATCACCTTTATCGATCGTCGTCTGGCCAGCCGCTTCAAGGCGCTGACCTTAAGCGAATTGCCCAGGGCCTATCAGGCTGATTTTGCTACTGTGAGCAGCGTTTCGAGCCAACTGGGCAGCGAACAGCTTGGCTTTGTTAAGCCGCAGCCCTTCTCGCTGGGATCGGTCACCATTGATGACAGCGATCTGTGGGCAACCGTTGATTTCGATCTTTTCTCCCAGTCTCTTGGCAGCCGTATCGATGGCATCCTCGGGATCGACACCATCCGCCGTTTCAACTGGGTGTTTGATCGCGACAGGCATCAGCTCACGGCTTCGCTGACGGCACCGTCGGCAGCTACGTTCGAGCGTTGCATCGGCTATGAAGACAGCTACAACCGCTCACCGGCAGTGTATCTGACCCACGGCGAGAGCAGCGTGCGCATGTATCTGGATACCGGGGCCGATCAGAGCTATGCCGACCATGCCTTTATCGACTTTATGGCGAGCCAGAAGGCGATCTCTGGCGAAGATGCGATGCCACGCAAAGGGGTGGACGCCAGCGGTATGGTGGAGGGGCGTGACCATATCCTCACCGGCCTGCACTTTGATGAGCGCCAGCTCGGTGAACTGCGGGTGTCGGAAAACAGCAATGAGCAGTATGGTCTGGGGCTGGATTTTGTTAACCGCTTCAATCGCTTTGCGATCATGCCCGGGCGGATGATGCTCTGCTACGACGCTGACAGCCTGGCGCGCAAAGTGCCGCCAGTCCTGCGCAATATCGGGGTGCGCTTTGATGGCGAGCATCTGCAGGTCTACTACAGCGACGAACGGGATCTGGCCCCCTATGGTCTGGCCAACGGCGACATTCTGGAACAGATCAACGGGGTGGCTTATCGTCCCCTCGAGATCGACAAGGTGCGTGAACTGCTCAGCACCAGCAAGCCGGGGTCGCTCAAGTTGCGAATTGTGCGAGAAGGAAAACCGCTGGATATCGCCATCTAGTCAAGGTGGGGCGGCAAGACGAGCCGCCCCTATGAGCCTCAGCCCTTGGTCGGATTTTCCATGCAGGTGAGGGTTGGCTGACCGTAACGCTCCAGCGTGGCGTCGTCCCCCTTGGTGAAGAAGGTGAGGTTTTGCCCTTCATAACGGGCGCCGCTGGCGCTGGGGGCTTCATAGGCGAGCACTTGTTGCTGCTTGTCGCCCTCGCTAAGGTTGATCACCGCGGCGGGCAGCTTGGCATCGTTATAGAAGTAGGTAGAGAGAGTGACGTTCTTGCCGCACTTGTAGTTGACTGGTGCCGGCACCATCAGCTGGCCGCCGCTGATCTGCAGTTCGGTGATCCGCAGCAGGTAGTTATCCTCCACACACTGGCGCAGATCCTGCCCCTTCCAGCAGTCGTTGCGACCCTTGATCCAGCCGCGCTGCATGGCGCGCTCTGTCTTGAGCTGTTCGGGAGAGAGTGCGGCAATCGCCTTGGGATAGAGGGCCGCCAGTTCGTTATCAAGGGCGGCCAGTCCGGCATCCTTGCAGATCAGGTTTTCGACCGACCCGGAGGCTTTGGTGCAGTCAAAGGAGGGGGTTGCGGCGCTGGCCAGCAGAGGGGCAAACAGCAGGGTGGCAAGCAAGGTCTTGTTCATCGATAGATTCCAGCAATGAGAGGGCATATCTGCCTACTACAGCACACTCTACAGGGCAATGCAGCAGGGACGCCGAGCCCACTTGCACTGCTAAATGGCTGCCAAACGGAAAAACCCGACACTCCTGGCCGGAATGTCGGGTTTTTTGTTGCCGCGATAAAGGGGGAGGCGGGTTGCCCGGTCGATCAGGCCAGCGCCAGTTGCTGACTGCGGGCGCGCCACAGCCGCTCGTGGAAGAAGAACACCACGGTATTGATGGCCGGTTCGATCATCGCCATCACGCCGCCGGTGAGCAGCTCGCCGCTCAGCAGGAAGGCCACCCCGAAGGCCACCGAGAAGTGGACCACCGCGAAGCTGCTGGTCTTGGCCTGCAGGCTGTGATTTGGCTTGAGCTTGTGCCAGCCAAGGTCATGAAAGTAGAAGGCGACCGTGTTGACGGCAGGCTCGATCAGGGCGATCAGGCTAGCGGTCAGCAGTTCACCTGTCAGCAGGTAGGCCACGGTAAAGGCGACACCGAAGTGCAGGATGGCAAAGCTGATGGTCTTTTTCATGATGGCGGCTCCCTCTGTTGATGATGAGAGTATCTGCCGAAATGAGATTAAATGAAAACTATTCTCATCTATTGCCAGAATAGAGAGAACCTATCAACGGGCGAGTGGCCGGTGTGGTTCAGCGGTTGCCAATCGCAGCCAAGGCGATAAAGTACAGGTTCTTCACACTTGCCCATGAAAAAGGATCTTTCATGAATATCAATGCCACCCTGCTTGGCCAGTTCATTGCGTTGCTGATGGTCATCGTCGGCGTCATCGCCTGGCGACTGGCGCGCCGCAAGAGCGAGCATCCGGCGCTGGTCACCCTTATCTGCTCCCTGCTCTGCCTGTTCCCGCCCTTTGGCCTGCTGGCCCTGTTGCTGGTTGCGCTGAAACAGGATCTGCCTGTCCGCTCATAGGGCGCGCTGCGGTTGCCGCACAGGTTCAGGCTGCCGCACACACCGGCCGCACCAAAAGCAAAAGCCCCGTGATGGGGCTTTTGCTTTTGAACTCGGTGAGCGCCGTAGGGGCGGGGGATTAATCCTCGGCCTTGTTGAGCCACTCCACCTTGTACTGGGCGCCGGCGCCCTGCGCCAGCTTGGCACAGAGTGGTTTGAGGAAGGCTTCAATCTGCTCGTCCAGCATCCAGGGCGGGCTGATGATCAGCATGCCTGAACCGTTCATGCCCCAGTCGGCAGTCTGACCGGCCACTTCCAGCTCGGCCACCAGCACGTTGCCGAAGTTCTCCCGCTTGATGGCGCGCAGCATATCGCGGGATTTGTCCGCCTCTTGCCCGAGGATGGGATACCAGAGGGCGTAGATGCCGGTCGCCCAGCGCTTCTGTGCCTTTTTCAGGGTGTCGACCACGGCGAAGTAATCTTCTTTGAGCTCATAGGGCGGGTCGATCAGCACCAGCCCGCGGCGCGGGGTCGGTGGCAGCAGGGCGATCAGTCCCTCGAAGCCGTCGCGGTGGTGCACGGCGACGCGGGGGTCATAGCCCATGTTGGCGCGCAGATCTTCGACCTCGTTGTTGTGCAGCTCCATCAGCGCCAGCTTGTCCTGCTCGCGGGTGAGGCGGCGGGAGAGCTCCGGCGAGCCGGGGTAGTAGTGCAGCTGACCATCGCTGTTCATCTCCTCGATGACGCCGAGATAGGGGGCCATGGCAGACCACTGGGCCCGCTCATCCCACAGGCGGCCGATGCCGTCGGCATACTCGGCCTTCTTCTGGGACCAGTCGCCGCGCAGGTCGTAGAGACCGCCACCGGCATGGGTGTCCAGCACGATGAAGGGTTTCTCCTTCTTCTTGAGGGACTCGATGATCAGGGCCTGAACGGCATGTTTCAGCACGTCGGCATGGTTGCCGGCGTGAAAGGCGTGGCGGTAGCTCAGCATATTAGATCTCTGAGGGGGCCCTGCTGGGCACCCAGTAACGATAGATAGTTCAACAAATTGCGGCTGTTGCCGCGAAACAGGGGGAGGCTGCGCAGGGTCTGCAACAGGACGCCCTGTTGCAGCCGCTCCAGCTCCAGCTCGTGGGCCAGCATCGACTGATACTGCTGCTCGTCGAGTCGCGTCTTGGCGCTCTGGCGCAGGGCGCGCCACGGGGTCAGCACCGCTTCGGTCTGCACCAGCGCCGGTTGCAGGTCGGTGAGATCGACCACGATGCCGAGTTGATCGAGCCGGTGCAGCAGCAGCGCCAGATTGACGTTGCCCCCCTGCTCCTGCACGGTGAGCCAATCCTGGCTGCGCTCACCATAGACCTTGCCGCTCCAGTGCCAGAAGCCGATCGGCGTCGGCAATTCGTGGACCGCGACCCGCTCGCTGGCCATCAGCTGTTCGTCACGCAAAGAAGGCCTGCTCCATGGTTTCCAGCTCTTCGGAGAGGCTCATCCACTCCAGCTCCACCTCTTCCAGCTGCTCCTTGAGGGGGCCCTGGGATTTGAGCAGCTCGGAGAGCTTGGTTTTAGCACTCTCTTCATAGATAGCGGGGTCGGCCAGCTGGCTCTCGATGTCGGCCAGCTTGCCCTGCAGCTTCTCCATGCTCGCTTCGAGCTTTTCCAGCTTCTGGCGCAGGGGACGGGTTTGCTGGCGGAATTCCGCCTCGCGCCGCTTCTGATCCTTGCGCGCTACCGCCGAGTTGGCAGAGACCGGGCCATCCGCCGGTTTGGCGTTGGCCTCTTTCTCCTGCTCGCCGAGCCACTTGTGGTAGTCGTCCAGATCGCCGTCGAACGGCTCGACCCGGCCACCGTGCACCAGATAGAAGTCATCTGTGGTGGTACGCAGCAGGTGACGGTCGTGGGAGACCACCACCATGGCCCCTTCGAAGCCTTGCAGCGCCATGGTGAGGGCGTGGCGCATCTCCAGATCCAGGTGGTTGGTCGGTTCATCGAGCAGCAGGAGGTTCGGCTTTTGCCAGGTGATCAGCGCCAGCACCAGCCGCGCTTTTTCGCCGCCGGAGAAGGGGGCCACCTTGTCGAGCGCCTTGTCACCGTGGAAGCCGAAGCTGCCCAGATAGTTGCGCAGCTCCTGCTCGGTCTTGTCCGGCGCGAGGCGGGCCAGATGATCGAGCGGGGAATCATCGAGACGCAGGGTCTCCAGCTGATGCTGGGCGAAGTAGCCGATGCTCACCCCGGCGCTCACTTCGAGCTTGCCCGACAGCGGCGGGTTGGAGCCCGACAGCATCTTGATAAAGGTCGATTTACCGGCGCCGTTGCGACCGAGCAGACCGATGCGTGAACCCGGTACCAGATTGAGTTTGATCTTCTCCAGGATCACCTTGTCACCGTAACCGGCAGAGAGGTTCTCCATGGCGATCAGCGGGGTCGGCAGGGCCGAGGGCTCGCGAAACTCGAAGCTGAATTCCGAGTCGGCGTGGGCGGGCAGGATCTTCTCCATCCGCTCCATCGCTTTCAGGCGGCTCTGGGCCTGACGGGCCTTGGAGGCCTTGTAGCGGAAGCGGTCCACATACGCCTGCATGTGGGACATCTCGCGCTGCTGTTTCTCGTACATCGACTGCTGCTGGGCCAGCTGTTCGGCGCGCTGCAGTTCGAAGTCGGAGTAGCCGCCGGTGTATTCGTTGAGCTTGCCGTTCTCGATATGGATGATGCGGCTGATGACCGAATCGAGGAAGTCGCGGTCGTGAGAGATGAGCACCAGCGTGCCCTGATAGCCCTTGAGCCACTTCTCCAGCCAGATCACCGCATCGAGATCCAGGTGGTTGGTCGGTTCATCGAGCAGCAGCAGATCGGAGCGGCAGAGCAGCGCCTGGGCGAGGTTCAGACGCATGCGCCAGCCACCGGAGAAACTGCGTACCGGCGAGCTCAGCTGCTCGTCGCTGAAACCGAGGCCGTGCAGCAGTTCGGCGGCGCGGGCGCGAATGCTGTAGGCGCCGATGGTATCGAGGCGACCGTGCAGCTCAGCCACCAGCAGACCATTGTCATCCTGCTCGGCCTGCACCAGCTGAGCTTCCAGCGAGCGGAACTCCTTGTCGCCGTCGATCACATACTCGAGGGCGGAGCAGTCGAGCGCCGGGGTCTCCTGCGCGACGCCTGCGATCTGCCAGCTTGCGGGCAGGCTGAAGGTGCCGCTGTCGATGGCCAGCTCGCCCCGTACCAGTGCAAAAAAGGTGGACTTGCCACAGCCGTTTTTGCCCACCAAACCCACTTTGTGGCCGGGGTGAATGGTGGCGGAGGCGTTGTCCAGCAGCTTGCGGCCGCCGCGGATCAGTTCGATTTGACTGGCAACTATCATGGGTGGGATCTGCTTGCTCAAAATGGAGGAGAAAAACTGGCGCGGATCTTACGTGAAATGACGCTGATTTGCACTGTAGCGAAGGGTTGGCCACTGGCTGGCACTGCAAAAACATGCCATAACAGAGAAACCAGTTTGGTTACGGGAGGTTAGCATGCATATCAGGGATATTATGACGACCCGGGTCGCCACCGTTTCAATGGATGATCGACTCCGAGTCATCAGGGATATCTTCGAGCAGGCACACTTTCGCCACCTGCTGGTGCTGGAAGAGGAGGAGCTGGTGGGGGTCATCTCGGATCGGGATCTGTTCCGTGCCATCAGCCCCTATCTCGACTCCGAAGCCGAGATGAGCCGCGATACCGAAACCCTCAACAAGCGGGCCCACCAGATCATGAGTCGTCAGCTCGTCACCATCGCACCCCATCTCACCGTGCGCGACGGCGTCAAGCTGATGCTGGAGAAGGGGGTCTCCTGCTTGCCGGTGCTGGAGAATGGCGCCCTGGTCGGCATCATCAGCTGGAAGGATTTTCTCAAGGCGGCGCTGGAGAGTGATGCGCTGGTTTGAGTCTGGCACTAAGCACCATCAGCTGACAGAGAACAAATAGAGAGAGGGGAGCCAAGGCTCCCCTCTCTCTATATTGGCTTTGCCGACAATGCCGGTTTGCACGCTTGCATCATCACGGCTCGGGCTGCCCTGCGACAAGACAGGAGGGGCCGCTGCCGGAGAGGTGCGGCTGAAGATGGGTGCGGATCTCCTGCAGGGTGCGCTGGTACTGCCGGGCATGCTGATCGAGAAACGCGGGGCTGTGCTTGAGGCGCCGCTCCAGGGTATCGACCAGCAGCGCCACCCTGGGAGCGGCCATACCCGCAGGCCAGCAGTGTTGCAGCAGCTCCAGCAGTTGCCAGGCATCGCCCGGCAGGGCGGGGAACTCCTCCAGCAGCTGCAAGCCCGCTTGCAGGGCTGTCTGATATTGGCTGGCCTGCATCGCCTTGTGGCGCAGCTGGCGCAGTTCGCTCAGCCGTTGTTCTCTCGCCGTCAGGCGCTGGCCCAGCTCGGCCACCAGATGGTGGAACAGCTGGCGGGTGAGCGGGTGGGGCGCCACCCTGACGCGGTATTGGGTCAGCTGGGTCAGGTAGCGCTGGGCATGGTGGGGCAAACCGCAGAACTGGCTGACCGCAAAGCCGAGCAGCAGGGTGAGGTGGTTGTCGCTCCCCTCATCCGGCTGGTGGTGGGCAATCAGGATCAGCGCCTCGTCGAAGCGGTAATCCAGCCCCAGCATCAGCGCCTGCAGCAACTCATATTCGTGGGGTTGCAGGTGGACGGTGCGTTTGAGGTGCTCCCACTCCTGTTGCAGGGAGCGGATCCGGTTGCTGGAGGGGGCGTGCCACAGCACCGCCAGACTGGCATTGAGCATGAAGCTGTCGATGGCAAGGCGGACGCGCTGCTCGCCGAAGTGGCGCAGGGTCAGGCTGTTGGCCTGCTCCAGCACCTTCTCCTCATCTTGCAGCACCAGCCCGAGCAACATCGCCAGCTGGTGCCAGCGCGGCTGATGGGGGCGGATCTGCAGCAGCTCTCCCATGGTCTCCCACGCCGCCAGCCAGTGATGCTGGTGCAGCTGGCTGGCGAGTTGCAGCTCCAGCCGGGTGGCCATCGAGACGCTGGCTTGATGGCGCTGCAAGTCGGTCCGGGCGCTCTGCAATTTTCCGAGCCCCAGCATGGCGTAGAAGAGCCCGGCCCTTGGCCAGCTCGCCTGATACTCGTTGGCACAGAGGGCATAGTGCTGGGCGGCGGTGATCCGCTCGGCTGATTGCAGCAGCAGGTAGCCCTTGAGCCGATCCAGCCAGGGGGTCAGCGAGCGATTCTCCCGTTGAAACAGCAGGTCTTCACAGAGGGCGGTAGCCAGTTGCCACTCCCGCAGCAGAATGGGGGCGGCCAGCGTGCGGGTCAGGTTGCTTAACTTCACCAGCTGGCCGAGCACCGCGGTGAGCTGCTGGGTCATGAAGGGGAGGGGCAGATAGAGGGAGAAGTAGAGATCCGAGGGGAGAAACTCCTGCTCGCTCTGATCGGCATCGAGCAGCAGCAATACGCAACCGGGTTGCAGCAGGCCGAGATAGTGCGCTTCGTGCAGCAGCCGGGCTCCGTCAAGATCCTGCTGTTTGTCCTGCTGACAGATGATGGCGTCGAAGGCGTGCTGTTGCAGCAGGGCCAGCAGGCCACTGCGCTCGTGGTTTGGATGGCTGTGGTAGTGGATCCGATCGGCGGGCACCCCCTGTTCGGTCAGTTCCCGGGTGATGGCGCTACGGAGCAGGGGATCCTCTTCGAGCAGCAGTATCGTCATGCAGGTACTTCCTGTGAGCAAACCATTAGGTTGATTATGGTAGACCCAAGAGGAACATAGGCACAGCACTCGCTGAGTGAAAAGCTGACAGTAGCCAGCAGGGTGCTGGAGGGCGCACTATGGGCTGTTATTTCAATCGGTTATGTAATCGCTCAGGCCCGCGACCTGCTATTGCCGAGGGCGGATCTGTGTCCCGAAGGGGCAGTCGCTCTGGCGGATCAGCCGCGACCCCTTGCCCTGTTCCCCCAGCCAGCTTAATTCCAGTTTGCCGAGGCGGCCCAGATGGCGCAGCTCGAACTCGTAGCGCTGGCAGAGGTTGTCCTGAGGCAGGCTCGCCATCCCCGCTGGCAGTCGGTATTGATAGCGAAGGAGTGGCCCATCCTCCAGCTTGCTGGCCACCGGCACCAGCCCCTCTGGGGTGGGCAGCGGCGCCCCGAGCGCACGGCGCAAACTGAGCGGGGCATCGATCGCCTTTTGATAGTGCAAGCCGTTCATCGCCGCCAGCTCCTCTTCCAGTCGTTGCAACTCCCCTTCCAGTCCATTGAGCGCGGCCCCCAGCTGCTGGTGGGTCGTTGACGAGGCGCAGCCACCCAGCAACAGGGTGGCAAGCAGCAGGGCGGCTCTGATGGGGGGCACGGCATCTCCTTGGCTATGACGATGAAGCGTGAAGGTCAGGTCGGCTGGCCCTGACTATAGCAGGGGATTGCTGGGGGGCGTCCCCTGCAGCAGTTGCGCCAGACGGGCCAGCCCCTCGCCGACCCGGGCGTCGGTGGCGGGTTGGCTCAGGCTCAGGCGCACCCCCTGCGGAGCGGCAAACTGACCGGCGGCGAAGTGTTCCCCGCTCGCCACGCCAACGTCAAGGGCATCGGCGGCAGCGGCAAACTGCTGGCTGCGCCAGGGTTCAGGCAGCGGCAGCCAGGCGTGCATGCTGCCCGGCTGCCAGCGGGCGGCGGGCAGCAGGTGGCGCAGCAGTTCGCCACGGCGCTTGAGGATCTCCCGCTGCTGCTCGACCAGCGGCATGATCTGGCGCTGACTGACCATTTTGCAGGCGAGCTCGATCAGCAGCGGGCTCACCATCCAGCTCGACAGCCGCATGGTCTGGGCGAAGGCGCTGCGCAGGGCGGGGGGCGTCAGCACGAAGCCCACCCGCAGACCGCCGCAGGCGATCTTGGCCAGACTACCCAGATAGATGACCCGCTCCGGCGCCAGATTGACCAGAGGGATCACAGGTTGCTGGGGCAGCAGGCCGTTGACGTCATCCTCGATGATCAGCAGATCGTGGCGACGGGCGATGGCGACGATGGCCTCCCGCCGCGCCAGACTCATGATGGCGGTGGTGGGGTTTTGCAGGGTCGGGGTGAGGTAGAGCAGCTTGGCCCGGCGGGTACGGCAGGCGGCGTCCAGTGCCTCGGGCAGCAGCCCCTCCTCGTCCATCGCCAGTCCCACCACCTGATTCTTCAGCTGGCGGGCATTGCCCAGCATGCCGGGGTAGCTTAGCCCTTCGCACAGGATGGTCTCCCCCACGCAGCCGGTCGCCAGCAGCGCCAGCATGATGCCGTGCTGGGCGCCGTGGCTGAACAGCAGGCGATCCTCACTGCAGGCCACCCCTTGCTCCGCCAGCCAGTTGACGAACTGCTGGCGCTGATCAGGCCGTCCCGCCTCCTTGTCGTAGCCGAGCAGGGCGTTGAGATCCCCGTCCGCCACTTCCCCCAGCATGGGGCGAATGATGGCCGCCCGATCCAGCTGCACCGGCAGGTTCTGCCACAGCTCGATGCGGTGCCCCTCCTCCTGACGGATCACCCACTCATTGGCGGGATCCGTGTTCGCTCCCTTGACCCAGGTGCCGTGGCCCACCCGGGCGGCCAGCAGGCCGCGCCGCTCTGCCTCGCTGTAGGCGCGGGTGACGGTGCCGACGGTGACACCCAGACGATCCGCCAGGGATCGGTGGGTGGGCAATCGGGTCTGCGGTGGCAGCTCGCCATTCACGATCCCCTGTTCGATCGCTTTGACCAGCTTGAGGTAGAGGGGGCCATCGAAGGCCGCAAGGTCGGGCGTCCAGATTGTCATGGTGACAATAAATCCATTGATCAAAATTTGTTGTCAATATAGCGTGAATTTCAACCTGATAACAACCAAATAGCACACATTGTATCGATACAATGTGGCAGGCAAGGAGTCACAATATGACGATGGAGTGGTATGTCACCCTGTTCGGTTTTGCCGTACTCACCTGCGGTACGCCGGGGCCCAACAACCTGATGCTGACGGCCTCCGGCGCCAACTTCGGGGTGCGTCGCACCCTGCCACATCTGCTCGGGGTGGGGCTGGGGCAGCCGGTGCTGCAGCTGGTGCTGGCTCTGGGGCTCTATCCCCTGTTCGAGCGCTGGCCCTTATTACGCCTCGGTTTGCAGATCTTCGGCAGCCTCTATCTGCTCTGGCTTGCGTGGCGTATCGCGGTGGCCGGTGCGCCTAGTGATCCGGCCCGACGTGCCCGTCCGCTAACCATGCTAGAGGGGCTGGGCTTTCAGTTCCTCAATCCCAAGGCGTGGATGATGGGGATCTCCGCTATCAGTCTCTTCAGCCTGCCCGGCGCCAGTTACTGGTCGAGTCAGCTGGCGGTGATGGTCATGTTTGTGCTGGTGGCCCTGCCGGTCTGCTTTGTCTGGGTACTGTTCGGCCATCAGCTGAGCAACTGGATCAGCTCGGATCGGGGCTGGCGGCGACTCAACGGATCCCTCGGTCTGCTGACGGCGCTCTGCGTGGTGATGCTCTGGTATTGAGCCGTGTTGCTCTGATGGGGGGAGGTGGCCTGGAAAGAGGCATTTCTGACTTGTCGCCACGGGGTTGGCTCTGCATATTAGAAGGCTTTCCCCATAACGGGGGCGTTGCATCGACAAGAGGTTGAGATGGATCTGAACTGGTTACTGCCCCTGGCGGGGTTTGCCCTGGTTACCTGCGGCACGCCGGGGCCCAACAATATGTTGCTCACCAGCGCCGGGGCGGCGCAGGGTTTTCGCCGCACGATTCCCCTGCTGGTTGGGGTGGTCGGGGGGATCAATCTGATGATCCTCGCTACCGCGCTGGGGCTTGGCGTGGTGTTCGAGAAGGTGCCGCTGCTGCACGACGGCCTCAAGCTTATCGGTTCGGCGTATCTGCTCTGGCTGGCGTGGAAGGTGGCGACGGCCAGCGGCCCGGCCGAGGGCAACCGGCCGCTCATTCCCGCCCATCAGGGGGCCATGCTGCAACTGCTCAACCCCAAGGCGTGGATGATGGCGCTCTCCGCCATCAGCGGTTTCACTCTGGCGGGGGAGGCTTACTGGCCCTCCGCGCTCTGGGTGTTGGTGATCTTCTTTATTACCGGCCTCTACACCGGGGCGTTCTGGGTGCTTTTTGGTGCCCAGGTGCGGCAAATCATTCGCACTGCCCGGGGTTGGCGGCGTTTCAACCTCGGCATGGGGCTGGCGACGGCCGCCTGTGTCGGGATGATCTGGATTTAGCCCGGGGTTAACCCGGGTCTTTACCGGCTGTCTTGTTGGCCCTGCGGGGCCTTTTTTATCTCGCCCGCGTGACCTTGCCTGCAAGGTAGCGTGGGTCTGCCCTCCCTTGGGATGAAAGGAGTTCCTATGAAATGTATCGGTCTGCTGGGTGGCATGAGCTGGGAGTCCACCGTCAGTTACTATCAGGCGCTCAACCGCGGGGTGCGCGCACAGCTAGGTGGTTTGCACTCGGCGCGGGTGCTGCTCAACAGTGTCGACTTTGCCGGTATCGAGCGGCTGCAGCATGCCGGTGACTGGCCCGCCACTGCCCGTCAGCTGGCGGCGGAGGCGCGCAAGTTGCAGGATGGCGGTGCCGATTTCTTGCTGATCGGCACCAACACCATGCACAAGGTGGCGCCCGAGATTGAGGCGGCCATCGATATCCCGCTGCTCCATATCGCCGATGCCACTGCGGCCACATTGCGGGCGGACGGGATAACCCGGGTCGGCCTGCTCGGCACCCGCTTCACCATGGAGCAGGATTTTTACAAGGGGCGCTTGCAGGAGCGCTTCGGGTTGGCGGTGCTGGTACCCGATGAGGCCGGGCGGGAGCGGGTACACAGGATCATCTATGACGAGCTCTGTCTGGGGGAGATCCGTGCATCGTCGCGCGCCGAGTATCTGGCCATTATCGAGGAACTGGCGGCCGCGGGTGCCGAGGCGGTGATCCTCGGCTGCACCGAGATTGCCCTGCTGGTGGGGGATGCCCGGGCGGTGGTGCCGCTCTACGACACCACTGCCATCCATGCCGAAGCGGCGGTCGCGCTGGCACTGGCAGCTGATTAATAAACTGGTCAGATCTCACTATTCATGCTTGTCTCATACCCCTTGCCATAAAAGCGTGTAAAATTGCGCCCTGAATTTTCCCCGGCCAACGCGGGTTGGCTGCGGTTTCCTAGCATGCAAGGCTGACATTGTGACTGAAGTAGATAGATTCGCGGATATTCGCCCCTACCGCGATGAAGAAGTGCCGGCAGCCATCGAACGGCTGATCCAGGATGATGAATTTATCGGCGCCATCGCCAAGTATCGTTTCGGTTCCCTGATGAGCTGGCTGGGTTGGGCCATTCGCCCGCTGATCCGCCTGTTCCTGCGCCGCAAATGGTCAAAAGTGACCACTGTGCATCAGGTCCAGATGGGGGTCACCCGGTACATGTCCCGCATGATCGCCACCTCCACCAAGGGGGTGACCTTCTCCGGGATCGAGCATCTGAAGAAAGAGCAGGGCTATCTGTTTGTCTCCAACCACAGAGACATCGCCATGGACCCGGCGTTCGTCAACTGGGGGCTGCACACCCACGGTTTCGATACCGTGCGCATCGCCATCGGTGACAACCTGCTGCGCAAACCCTGCGCTACCGAGCTGATGAAGCTCAACAAGAGCTTTATCGTCAAACGCTCCGCCAAGGGGCCGCGGGAGATGATGAAGGCGCTCGGCGAGCTGTCTGCCTATATTGGCAACTCGGTTCACGAAGGTCACTCCATCTGGATCGCCCAGAAGGAAGGGCGCGCCAAGAATGGCGATGACAAGACAGATCCCGCCATCCTCAAGATGTTCTACGTCGACGGCAAGAAGCAGAAGATCGACTTCGTCGACTACATGCGCAGCCTCAATATCGTGCCGGTCAGCATCAGCTATGAGCTCGACCCCACCGACAAGGCGAAGGCGCGCGAGCTTTACGAGAAGTCGGTCAACGGCAGTTACGAGAAGGGCGAGTTCGAGGATATCGAGAGTATTGTCGCCGGTATCGTCGGCATGAAGGGGCGGGTACACGTCTCCTTCGGCGCCCCCATTACCGAGGGCTTCAGCGATCCGGACGAACTGGCCGCGCTGATCGACAAGGCGATCTGGAGCAGCTACCACCTCTTCCCCAGCAACTATCTGGCGGCCGATGTCTCCGGCAAGGCCAACACCATCGAGCAGGCGGCCTTCCTGACCCGTCAGTCAGAGGTGCCGGAAGAGCACAAGGCGATCTGGCGAGCCATGTACGCAAAACCGGTGGAAAACGCCAAAAAGGCTTGAATGAAACCGGTTGTTAAACGGTTTTGCGAAAAAAACGGGCGCTGATGCGCCCGTTTTTGCGTCTGGTCAAAGTCGAGGGGGAAAGGGTGGTGAATAATATGGTTTCAGCTGGTACGATCACTATGAAAATGGGATTATGTCTCTTGGCAAGGTGCTGACGAGTGTGTAACAGTGCCCATATAGCTGAACATGAGCAAAAGCTCTAAACCGGTTTGCACGGATTGCAGACGGCATTATTGAAGGACCTGTCACAGGTCCTTTTTCATTGGCTGGCAAAGATGCCGCCCAGATATACCTAACAGGAAACAGACGCCATGATCACCGGTAGCCTGAACACCCTGCAGCGGACACCGCTGCCCGCCCCGCTGGCCCGCATCATGGCCGAGGTGGTGAAGAGCGTGGCGCACTGGGGTGACGCGCCGCTCGGCAAGACCGAGATCGATGGCCTGAACCTGTTCTGTCTGGTGAGCGAGGATCTGACCGAGCCAGCCGCGGATCGCCGTGGCGAATTCCATCAGCAGTATCTCGATATCCAGCTGCTGCTGCGCGGTGAAGAGTGGATAGGTGTGGGCCCCCACGACTACGTGAGTGACGGCGCCGACCATCCCCATCCCGACCTCTGGTTTGTCGATGACGAGCAGACCAGCTATCTGGCGCTGCAACCGGGCGATTTCGCCATCTTCTGGCCGGGCGAGCTGCACCGCCCGCTCTGTACCATCAACCAGCCCGCCAAGGTGAAGAAGCTGGTGGTCAAGGTACACAAGGATCTGCTGGCTATCGCCTGAGCACTCCCATTGAGGCGAGCCCTGTGCTGCTGATGCGTTGAGGCTCGCAAGCATTGAAACCAGTGATACGCACCACAAGTTGCGATGACTCTTTCAAGAGCAAGAATTGAAAAATTGGACGCACCCTCCTGCGACCATAAGCCCCCGGCAGGGGAATCCCATCCTCTTTTGGATGACACGACACTGTCGGCATAAAGCCGAAGCACAGGAAGATGTAGAAAATGAGCAAGTTGGTATTGATCCTTAACTGCGGTAGCTCTTCCCTGAAATTTGCCGTAATGGACGCCGAAACAGGTGAGGACATGCTGTCCGGCCTGGCCGAATGCTTCAATCTGGATGATGCACGTATCAAATGGAAACTCCACGGGGTCAAGGGCGAAGCCATGCTGGGAGCGGGTGCCGCTCACCAGGAGGCCCTCGACCATATCGTGGGTCACATCCTGCCGCAGGATCCGACTCTTGCCGAGCAACTGGTGGCCATCGGTCACCGAATCGTACACGGTGGCGAGCAGTTCTCCCGCTCCGTGCGTATTGATGACGGCGTGATCGCCGGTATCGAAGCCGCCATTCCGTTCGCCCCGCTGCACAACCCGGCCCACCTCATCGGTATTCGCGCCGCGCTGAAAGTGTTCCCGCAGCTGTCCGAGAAGAACGTGGCCGTGTTCGACACCGCTTTCCATCAGACTCTGCCGCAAGAGGCCTACCTCTATGCGCTGCCGCACAAGCTCTACCGCGAACACGGTATTCGTCGTTACGGTGCCCACGGTACTTCTCACCGCTACATCGCGGAAGAAGCCGCGAAAGAGCTGGGCAAGCCGTTGAATGAACTGAACATCATCAACTGCCACCTGGGTAACGGTGCCTCTGTCTGCGCCATCAAGAACGGCGAATCCGTTGACACCTCCATGGGTCTGACTCCGCTGGAAGGTCTGGCGATGGGTACCCGCTCCGGTGATATCGATCCGGCCGTAGTCTTCTTCATGCACGACCAGCTCGGTTACAGCGTGGAGCAGATCAACCACACCCTGACCCGTGAGTCCGGTCTGCTGGGGATGACCGAAGCGAGCAGCGACTGCCGCTACGTCACCACCAACTACGCCACCGACGCCGGTGCCAAGCGCGCGCTGGATGTCTTCACCTACCGTGTGGCCAAGTATGTCGGCGCCTATGCTGCTGCGATGGACGGTCGTCTGGACGCCGTGGTCTTTACCGGCGGTATCGGTGAGAACGCCGCCATGGTGCGCGAGATGGTGCTGAACCGTCTGGCCCTGTTCGGCTTCAAGGTGGACAAAGAGGCCAACAACGCCGCGGTACTGGGTGGCGAAGGTCGCATCACCACCGCCGACAGCCGTTGCGCCATGGTGATCCCGACCAACGAAGAGCTGGTCATCGCTCGCGATGCCCTGAGCCTGGTCTGCTAAGTCAGCCTCGCTTTGAAACAACGCCCGGCCTGTGCCGGGCGTTGTCGTTTGTGGCGACCCGTTATTTGACATGGGGGAGGGGAGCGGTACCCTGACCACCACTGTTTTTGCAGCCTGCGGGCTGCCCGGTTCGGGAGAGAGCAATGAAAGAGGTGTTTTTTAACTGGTTGTCGGGCCTTGGGGTGGAAGTGACCAGCATGATGGCGCTGGTGATCGCGCTGGGCTTTATCGTCATCACCTCGTTGCTGCTGCACATGGCGCTGCACCGGGTACTGCTGGTCCGGCTGGTGGGGATCCTCGGCAAGGCCAAACAGGTGTGGCTGCCGCCTCAGCTGCAACAGCGCCTCTTCAACCGGCTCGCCTTTGTGCTGCAGGGGGCCGTGCTGCTCGGTCAGGCGGAGATCTGGCTGCCCCGTCAATCGGATAGCCTCAAACTTATCGAGATGGTGGCCCAGCTCTGGATTTTGCTGTTCCTGCTGCTGGCCTTCTTCGCCCTGCTCGACTGCCTGTTGTCGGTGAGCCGTTACACCCGCCTTGGTCGTGATTTGCCCCTGCGCGGCATCTTCCAGGGAGCCAAGCTGGTAGGCAGCATTCTGGTGGGCATCCTGATGATTGCCCTGCTGCTCGGCAAGTCGCCGCTGTTCCTGTTCAGCGGTCTGGGTGCCATGACCGCAGTGCTGATGCTGGTGTTCAAGGACCCCATCCTCGGGCTGGTGGCGGGGATCCAGCTCTCTGCCAACCGGATGCTGAGCGTCGGTGACTGGCTGCAGATGGACAAGTACGGCGCCGATGGTGAGGTGACCGACATCGGGCTTACCACGGTCAAGGTGTCGAACTGGGACAAGACCATCACCACCATTCCCACCTATGCCCTGATCTCCGACTCTTTCAAGAATTGGCAGGGGATGACCGAGTCGGGCGGCCGCCGCATCAAGCGCAGCGTCAATATCGACATGACCAGCGTGCGTTTTCTGACGGCCGAGGAGCAGTTGCAGCTCAAGCAGGCGCAACTGCTGGCACCCTATCTGAGCCGCAAGGAGCAGGAGCTGAGTGCCTACAACCAGCAGCTGAGCGATGCCCTGAGCTGCCCCATCAACGGTCGTCACCTCACCAATCTCGGCACCCTGCGCGCCTATCTGGATGCCTACCTGCGTGCCCACCCCGGCATTCGCAAGGACATGACCCTGATGGTGCGCCAGCTGGCACCCACGTCAGACGGTTTGCCGCTGGAAATTTACTGCTTTACCGCGACCACCGCATGGGCCGATTACGAAGGGATCCAGGCCGATATTTTCGACCATATCTTCGCCATCATTGAGCAATTTCATCTGCGGTTGCATCAATCTCCCACAGGTTACGATATGCGTGCCTGGCAACGGGGATAAACAGGGAAATGGGGCGGGTCGAGGACGCGGAAAAAACCGCATATTAATCATCGACCCGTCGCCACTTGTCAGTTGAAATTTGCCGTGCAGAGGAGAAAAATGGCGGCCTTCTCTTCGCGCCCCTGATCTCCTCTTGATCAGCTGCCAGCCCAGAGACGTCACTTCAAGTCATCATCATGGGAAAGTTATGAAGCTCCTTCGCAATAGTGTGGCAACACTCTGCTACAGCCTGCTGCTGACCGCTGCGCCGGTTTTCGCTGTTGAATATGCTCTGCCTGCGGCCAACAGCCGTCTGGTAGGGGAAAATCTGGAATACGTGGTTCCGGCCGAAGAGAACGGCCAGCCGCTGGAGGCCATTGCGGCCAAATTCCAGCTGGGGCTGACCAACATGACCGAAGCCAACCCCGATGCGGATCCCCTGCTGGTACAGACCGGCGAGAAGCTGGTGATCCCCCAGCAACTGATCCTGCCGGATGCCCCCCGTGAAGGGATCGTGCTGAACGTGGCCGAGATGCGCCTCTACTACTACCCCAAGGGTAAAAAAGTGGTGGAAGTGCTGCCCATCGGCATCGGCCAGCTCGGCACCGACACCCCGGAAAACTGGGTGACCAGTGTGCAGCGCAAGAAAGCGGGCCCGACCTGGACCCCGACCGCCAAGATGCATGCCGAATATGCCGCCCGTGGCGAGAGCCTGCCTGCGGTATGGCCGGCCGGCCCGGACAACCCCATGGGTCTGTTTGCCCTCTACATCGGAAAGATGTACGCCATCCACGGTACCAACGCCAACTTCGGCATCGGCCTGCGGGTGAGCCACGGCTGTGTGCGTCTGCGCAACGACGACATCGCCTACCTGTTCAAGCAGGTACCGGTCGGTACTCGCGTCCAGTTCGTCAACCAGCCGATCAAGGCCTCTCTCGAGCCCAACGGTGTCCGCTATCTGGAAGTGCATCAGCCGCTGTCGCGCAGCGAAGAGGAGTTCAACTCCAAGCTGCCGGCGCCGCTGCCGATGACCCCGGCGGTGACCCGCTTCATTGCCCACGCCGACAGCGACTCCCAGTTGGTGAAGCACGCGCTGGAGCAGCGCAACGGCATGCCGATGGCGATCAACCGCTAACGGCAACTCCCCGTCACGACAAAGGGCGAACAGCAAGCTGTTCGCCCTTTGTGTTTCTGCTGCGTTGACTCAGCTTCGCAGCAGATTTGCCTGCAGCTCGCTGCCGAGCTGATCGAGCAGCTGATAGCGCGCCTTGTAGCTGGCCCGCTTGCGGGAGGGGATCTCCTCCAATGTCTTGCGGGGCACCTCCAGCGGCAGGCTCATCCAGAGTTCATCCAGCACACAGCCCTGATGCTCCTGCCACAAGCCGTCGAGGTCGAACTTGACCCGATCGGCAGTGCGCTTGCTGCTCTGATAGACGTGGCTTTGGGTGCGGATCCCGAGCAGGCGCTTGCATGCCAGCCCCCGGGCCAGCTCGGCGGCCATATAGACCAGCAGGGACATGGGGCGCAGTCCGCCGCACGCCTTGGTGACCTGCTTGATCTCCTCGCTCTGTCCCTTGCCGCCCTGCAGCGAGCAGATTTCGAGGGTCGGGTTCGGCGCGGGGCGCAGATTGAGGGCCATGTAATAGAGGGCCGCGTCACCCAGCTTGAGGGTCAGGCTCATCTCCCCCTCTTTGCCCATGTGGGTTTGGTAATCCAGTTGCAGGGTCAGCGGTGCCGTCAGCTTGTCGCTCTGCCACTGGGCCAGCAGCAGGCCGCGCCCGCTGTAGATTGCCAGTTGTTGCGCCTTGGGCAGCTGACGTGCCAGCTGCTGGTAGTGGCCGCTGATAAGCCCGGCTCGCAGGCGCTTGCGGAGCCCCTTGTGGCGATAGGGGTGGAGCGGCTTTTCCAGAATATCGGGGAAGCGGCTGATCGCCTGCGCCAGCAGCGGTTGCTCCTGCTGCTGGCGATAGAGGGCGCGGGCGCCGGGATTGAGCCAGAGACGCCCCACATACTTGGCCCGTCGGATGAGATGACCCGACTCCTCCACCGGGTGAAGGCGGCGGGCGAGGGTTCGCAGGTGTGACAGATGAGATGACATGGTGCCGACCTCTGACTGGTGTGATGAGACAGGGCGGGGAGTGTAGGAGCGGGGCGCCGGCTTGTAAAAAAATGGATAGTAACAAAATGTGAAAACATAACGCTCAGTAGCGGCTGGCGCTGCGAGATGACCGTCACGGCCACGGCAGGAAATCTGGCGCCATCCTCTTGATGCGGCAGATGATTTGATGCGCAAAGGTTTTTATTGTGTTTTGTGTTTGTTAAAAGTGGTTGAGCTGGCGCGAACGGCTGATTAAGCTAGGCCGGTTTTTTAGGGATGAGCCCGTCACCAGAGCGGGCAGAAAATGACACAAAACGGAGTTTTGCATGACAGCTAGCACACCCATGTTAATCACCTTCCTGGTGTATATCCTCGGAATGGTGTTGATCGGCTTCGTCGCCTATCGCGCCACCCGCAACTTTGATGACTACATTCTGGGCGGCCGCCGAATGGGGAGCTGGGTGACCGCTCTCTCCGCCGGCGCCTCCGACATGAGCGGCTGGTTGCTGATGGGGCTGCCCGGCGCCGTCTTCGTCAGTGGCATCTCCGAGAGCTGGATCGCCATCGGTCTGGTCATCGGCGCCTACCTCAACTGGCGCTGGGTAGCGGGTCGCCTGCGGGTGCATACCGAGAAGAACCGCAATGCCCTGACCCTGCCGGACTACTTCACCTACCGCTTTGAAGATCACAGCAAGGTGCTGCGCATTCTCTCTGCGCTGGTGATCCTGCTCTTCTTCACCATCTATTGCGCCTCCGGCGTGGTGGCCGGTGCCCGTCTGTTCGAGAGCACCTTCGGCATGGATTACAACACCGCCCTCTGGGTCGGTGCCGCCGCCACCATCACCTACACCTTCTTCGGCGGCTTCCTCGCGGTGAGCTGGACCGATACGGTGCAGGCAACCCTGATGATCTTCGCCCTGATCCTGACCCCGGTCTTTGTCATCATCGCAGTCGGCGGGGTGGACAGCGCCATGATCGAGGTGGCCGCCAAGAGCGCTACCAACCTGGACATGTTCAAGAATCTGGATGTGATCGCCATTGTCTCGTTGATGGCCTGGGGTCTTGGCTACTTCGGTCAGCCCCACATTCTGGCCCGCTTCATGGCGGCGGATTCCCACCACTCCATGGCCAATGCCCGCCGTATCAGCATGACATGGATGGTGTTCTGCCTCGCTGGTGCGGTGGCAATCGGCTTCTTCGGGCTGGCCTACTTCGCCCGCTTCCCGGAAGTGGCGGCTGGAGTGACCGGCAACCCGGAACGGGTCTTTATCGAGCTCTCCAAGATCCTGTTCAACCCCTGGATCGCCGGTGTGCTGCTCTCCGCTATTCTGGCGGCGGTAATGAGCACTCTAAGTTGTCAATTACTGGTCTGCTCCAGCGCCATTACCGAGGATCTCTACAAGCCCTTCCTGCGCAAGAACGCCTCCCAGCGTGAGCTGGTGTGGGTGGGTCGCCTGATGGTGCTGCTGATCGCGGTGATTGCCATCGCCGTTGCCATGAATCCGGAAAACCGGGTGCTGGGGCTGGTGAGCTACGCTTGGGCCGGTTTCGGTGCCGCCTTTGGTCCCGTGGTGCTGCTCTCCGTGCTGTGGCCGCGGATGACCCGCAACGGCGCGCTGGCGGGCATGCTGGTCGGTGCCATCACCGTCATCGTCTGGAAGCAGTTCGGCTGGCTGGGGCTGTATGAGATCATCCCGGGCTTCCTGTTTGCACTGCTGGCCATCGTGGTGGGCAGTCTGCTGGGCGAAGCGCCCTCAAAAGCGATGCTGGAGCGTTTCCGCGATGCCGAGGAGGAGTACAACACACCGGCCGAGAGCGCGGGAGAGCCGGTCGTGGTGAACTGATCCCCCTTACCGCTTTCTGATTGAGAGCCCCGCCCCCGGACAAGGAGCGCCCTGGTTGGCCATCCTTGCACCGGTTTGGCGGGGCTTTGTGCTATCTGATTCACTCTTGGGCACTTTTTTATGTTCGGCCGGTGGCTCCCGGGTGCTCGCTTTCTTTTGTCTTGGCACCGAATATGGGACACTAGGCCGCCTGAAGGAGACCTAGTGCATGCGGCTATTCACCCTGATCCTGATCCTCCTGCTGGGGGGACTGCAATATGACCTCTGGCTGGGGAAGAACGGGCTATCCGATTATCAGAACCTGTCGGAGGCCATCTCGCAGCAACAGCGGGACAACCAGACTCTCAAGGATCGTAACGACCTCATTTACCGCGAGATAGATGATCTCACCTCTGGCCTCGAGGCCATCGAGGAGTTGTCGCGCAACGATCTGGGTTACATCAAGCAGGGGGAGACCTTCTACCGGATCATCCCCAAAGAGAAAGACAAAGAGACAGCGCCGGACGATGAGCCCTACGATGACTGATGCCAGCCGGATATCCGGCCTGACGGCGATCGTCCCTGCCGCCGGTATCGGCAGCCGAATGGGGGCCGATTGCCCCAAGCAGTACCTGCAACTGGCGGGTAAAACCATTCTCGAACATACCCTGGAGAGGCTGCTCTCCCACCCGGCCATCGCCCAGGTGATCGTGGCGCTTGCGCCCCATGACCTCTGGTTCGAGGCCCTGCCCGTGGCGGCCGACCCGCGAATTGTGCGGGTAGAGGGAGGCGCCGAGCGCGCCTTTTCCGTCCTCAATGGCCTCTATGTGGCGCAAGGGGAGTGGGTGCTGGTGCATGATGCGGCCCGCCCCTGCCTGACTCACGGCGATCTCGATGCGCTGATTGCCGCGGCCATGGGCTGTGGCGGTGCCATTCTCGGCAGTCGGGTGCGCGATACCATGAAACGCTCCGATGGGGAGGGCAATATCATCGCTACCGTCGAGCGCGAGCAGCTCTGGCATGCCCTGACGCCGCAGATGTTCCCGACCCGTGCCCTGAAACGGGCGCTGGAGGAGGGGCTGCTGCTGGGCGCTACCATCACCGACGAGGCCTCCGCCATGGAGCGGGCCGGATTTACGGTGCGGATGGTGGAGGGGCGCGCCGACAATATCAAAGTGACCCGGCCGGAAGACTTGTCGCTGGCGGGGCTGTTTTTAAGCCAGCAGGCATAAGCCCCTCAGTCAGAACAGACCGTTCAGAGCAGAGTGTCTCGAACAAACAGGCCCGAACAAGGAGTTAGCATGATCCGGATTGGACATGGTGTGGACGTACACAAAATTGATGGGGTTGGTTTCAGCATGTTGGGAGGTTGCCGCTGATGATGCGCATTGGTCATGGTTTTGATGTTCATAAATTTGGTGGTGTTGGCCCCTGCATGCTGGGTGGCGTGCCGGTTCCCTACGAGCAGGGGCTGGTTGCCCACTCTGACGGCGATGTGGTGCTGCACGCGGTGAGCGATGCCTTGCTGGGGGCTATCGGTGCCGGTGACATCGGTCGCCACTTCCCCGATACCGCTGCTGAGTTCAAGGGGATCGACAGTCGCATTCTGCTGCGTGATGTCTTTGCCCGGGTACAGAAGGCGGGGTATGCCATCGGCAACCTGGATGTGACCATCATCGCCCAGGCCCCCAAAATGGCCCCCCATATCGACGCCATGTGCGCCGTGCTGGCCGCCGATCTGCAATGTGATTTGAACCGGGTGAACGTCAAGGCGACCACCACCGAACAGCTTGGGTTTACGGGGCGCAAGGAAGGGATCGCCACCGAAGCCGTCGTCCTACTGGTGAAACAATAATGCTGGAACAACTTGCCTATCTGCACGGGGCGCCCACCGCCCGCGGTATCCTCAAGGCCGAGGCCGCCGACTTCGTGGTCAATGAAGATCTCGGCTTCGAGCCCTGCGGGGAAGGGGAGCATATCTTCGTCCGGGTGCGCAAAACCGGCGAAAACACCGCCTGGGTAGCGGGTCTGCTGGCCGATGCGGCCGGAGTCAACCGCAATGCGGTGACCTGGGCGGGCCTGAAAGATCGTCACGCGGTGACCGAGCAGTGGTTCGGCATTCACCTGCCGGGCAAGGCCGAACCGGACTTGTCGGTTATCGAGAGCGACAGCATCCAGATCCTGCAAGCCAGGCGTCACAACCGCAAATTGCGGGTTGGCTACCTCAAGGGCAACCACTTCACCCTGCGTCTCACCGGTCTGGAACAGGCCGACGGGCTGGAGGCGCGCCTGCAGGCCATCGCTGCCCAGGGCGTGCCCAACTACTATGGCGAGCAGCGTTTCGGCCGTGAAGGCAACAACCTGGAAGCGGCCAAGGCGATGTTTGCCGGCAAGCGGATCAAGGATCGCAACAAGCGCTCTCTCTACCTCTCTGCCGCGCGCAGCATGTTGTTCAACGCTATTGTCAGCGCCCGTATCGAGCAGGGGTTGGCTCATCAGCTGCTGGCCGGTGATTGTGTGATGCTCAAGGGTAGCCACTCCATCTTCAGCGAAGAGAGCGTAACCCCCGAGCTGGAAGCGCGTCTTGCCTCCGGCGACGTGCAGCTGACCGCGCCCCAGTGGGGCCGTGGCCGCCTGGCGAGTCAGGGCGCCGCTGCCGAGTTCGAACAGGGCGTGCTGGCCCCTTACAGCGATTGGTGTGACGGGCTGGAGAAGGCCGGGTTGGATCAGGACCGGCGCCCCCTGCTGCTCAAGCCGGAGCAGATGAGCTGGCAGCTGGACGGCGAGGCGCTGACCCTCTCCTTCTTCCTGCCGGCGGGCGCGTTTGCCACCAGCGTGGTGCGCGAGTTAATGCAGGCCGAAGAGGCCGATCACGGTTTCAGGAATCAGACCGATGCGAATTCTGGTCAGTAATGATGATGGTGTGCATGCCGAGGGCATTCGTGCCCTCAGCGAGGCGCTGCGCGCCTGCGGCGAGGTCATTGTGGTGGCGCCGGATCGCAACCGCAGCGGCGCGAGTCACTCCCTGACGCTGGAAGTACCGCTGCGGGTTACCCGCATTGCAGAAAACGGCTTTAATGGGTGCGAGAGCTATGCGGTGAAGGGCACGCCGACCGACTGCGTGCATCTGGCGGTCAACGAGCTGGTGCGTCCTGAACCCGACATGGTGGTGGCCGGCATCAACCACGGCGCCAACCTGGGGGATGATGTCATCTATTCGGGCACAGTCGCCGCGGCCACCGAGGGGCGCCATCTTGGCTACCCCTCCATCGCCATCTCGCTGGTAGGCAAGACCCACTTCGCCACGGCTGCCCACTATGCGGCCCTGCTGGTGAAGGGGCTGATGAAACACCCCCTGCCTGCCGATCAGATCCTCAACGTCAACGTGCCGGACTTGCCCCTCGAGCAGATCAAGGGGATCAAGACCACCCGCCTTGGCAATCGCCACCGGGCGGAGTCGGTGATCTGCACCGAGGATCCCCGTGGCCAGCCCATCTACTGGATCGGCCCCCCCGGTAGCCAGCAGGATGCCGGTGAAGGCACCGATTTTGCCGCCATCGAGCAGGGCTATGTCTCGATTACCCCCCTGACCATCGATATGACTGCCTATGACAGTCTCGCCGGTCTGGGGGCCTGGTTAGATCTGCAGGGATGAGGGTGGTGTGATAGTACAGCGCCTGTTAAATCAGCTCATTGCGCAGGATATTCGCGATTTTCGCGTGCTGGCGACCATCGCGAAAGTGCCGCGCCAGCTGTTCGTGGACGAGGCCATGGCGCACAAGGCGTGGGACAACACCGCCCTGCCCATTGGCCACGGCCAGACCATTTCGCAGCCCTATATGGTGGCGCGAATGACCGAGTTGCTGATGCAAAACAATCCGGCCCATGTGCTGGAGATTGGCACTGGCTCGGGCTACCAGACGGCGATCCTCGCCCATCTGGTGGAGCATGTTTATACCGTGGAGCGGATCAAGTCGCTGCAGTTCCAGGCCAGACGCCGACTGCGCCAGCTCGATCTGCACAATGTCTCGGCCAAGCACGGCAACGGCTGGCTGGGGTGGCCCAACAAGGGGCCTTATGACGCCATTCTGGTGACGGCCGCGGCGAGCGAGATCCCGACGGCGCTCACCGATCAGCTGGCCGAAGGGGGTCGACTGGTGTTGCCCGTGGGTGACAGCCAGCAGACCCTGCAACTGATCGAACGATCCGGATCCCAGCTGACCAGCCGTATTCTGGAGCCGGTACGTTTTGTTCCCCTGATTGACGGAGATGTTGAGTGAAGTTGTTTTCCCGTTTGTACGTACTGGTGATGCAGTGGGCTCGCCACAAGCATGCCCCCTGGTATCTCTCCATCACCGCTTTCATCGAGTCGGTATTCTGGCCGATCCCGGTGGACGTGATGCTGGCACCGATGGCGCTCGCCAAGCCCCACAAGGCGTGGCACTACGCCACGCTGGCTACTGTCTTCTCTGTGCTGGGTGCCCTGTTTGGCTATGCCCTTGGCTATGCCCTGTGGGATCCGGTCGTGCTGCCACTGGTGGAGTCTGTGGGCTATCAGGACAAGATCGAGATTGCTCGCAACTGGTTTGAGCTGTGGGGGATCTGGGTCATTTTCATTGCCAGCTTCACCCCTATCCCCTACAAGGTGTTTACCGTGACGGCAGGGTTGTTGCAAATGGCTCTGCTGCCCTTCATCATCACCTCCCTCATCGGTCGTGGCATGCGCTTTTTCCTGGTGGCGGGCCTGATGCGCTGGGGTGGCGAGAAGATGGAACGCAAACTGATGCACTATGTTGATGTGCTCGGTTGGCTCTGTATTGGTCTGGCCGTGGTGGCCTATTTCTGGTTTAGTCGTTAAGGATCCATTATGCGTTCGCGTATTTGGCAAGGAAGCAGTGTCGTGGTGTTGTCATGGCTGCTGCTTGCCTGCTCCTCCAGTAAAAATGCAGCTCCGGTAGATGGTGTTGATGAGGGGCAGTTTGTCTCGACCATTCCGGCTCGCCAAAGCGGTGCCCAGGTCAGCGCCCCCATTCAGGGCGGCAGCTATGTGGTGAAACGGGGCGATACTCTCTACTCCATCGCCTTCAACTCCGGCAACGACGTGCCGTCGCTGGCCAGCCTCAACAACATCAGCCCGCCCTACAACATCTATCCGGGGCAGCGACTGCGGCTCGATGGTTCCAGCGCCAGTGTTGGCAGCAGCCGCAGTGCCGGTACCTATGAGGTGCGCCGCGGCGATACCCTGAGCAGCATCGGCCGCCAGTTCGGCATGACGCCGCAGGCGCTGGCCCAGAGCAACAACCTGAGCGCCCCCTATGCGCTGCAACCGGGTCAGGTGCTCAATGTCCAGACTGCAGGCGGCGGTTCGACCCAGATGGTGGCTGCGACTCGTCCGGCAACCGTGACGCCGGTGGCCGTGAGCCGTCCGAGCAGCGGTCCGCGTCCGTTGGCCGAGCCGAGTGGATCTGGTCAGACCACGCCGTTCATCTCTCAGAAATCCGTTGCTCCGGCAGCACCGAAGGAATACGCTCAGTCAAAAGAACAAAAAACAAACAACTCCCAGTCGAGACTTGCTTGGCACTGGCCCGCAAAAGGCCGGATTGTCGAGGGGTTCTCTGTTGCAGAACAGGGTAACAAGGGGATCGACATAGCCGGCCAGAAGGGGCAACCCGTCTACGCCGCCAGCAGCGGTAAAGTGGTATACGCTGGCAGTGCTTTAAGGGGGTACGGCAAGCTGATTATCCTCAAGCATGATGATGACTATCTCTCCGCTTACGCACACAACGACGAGTTGCGGGTGAAGGAAGGGGACAGCGTCAAGGGGGGCTCGGTCATTGCCAACATGGGTAGCACGGACGCGCCGGATGTGCGATTGCATTTCGAGATCCGGTACAGAGGCAAGTCGATCAATCCGATGAGCTATTTGCCAAAGCGTTAACCCCAGAGAGACCGTCTTACTCTGGTAACGTCAGGGAGACACACCATGAGCCAAGAACAACTGGTAATGCAGGATGCAGAGTTAGAGTTTGACGCTGAACCCGAATCTCACGAGGTAGAAGAGTTGCAGGAGGTAGCCGCCGAGGCGGAAGATATTATCTCCGATGAGTTGCTGGCACCGGAACTGAACAAGGTGATGGATGCCACGCAACTCTATCTGGGGGAGATAGGTTTCTCCCCGCTGCTCACTGCTGAAGAGGAAGTCTACTACGCCCGTCGTGCCTTGCGCGGTGACAAAGCCGCCCGCAAGCGCATGATCGAGTCCAACCTGCGACTGGTGGTGAAAATCGCCCGCCGTTACAACAACCGTGGCCTGGTGCTGCTGGATCTCATCGAAGAGGGCAACCTCGGTCTTATCCGCGCGGTCGAGAAGTTTGACCCCGAGCGCGGCTTCCGTTTCTCCACCTATGCTACCTGGTGGATCCGCCAGACCATAGAGCGGGCCATCATGAACCAGACCCGCACCATCCGTCTGCCCATTCATGTGGTCAAAGAGTTAAACGTTTACCTGCGCACCGCGCGCGAACTCTCTCACCGTCTCGATCATGAACCGACCGCCGAGGATATCGCCTTCGCGCTGGATCGTTCGGTGGATGACGTGAACCGCATGCTCAAGCTCAACGAGAAGATCACCTCGGTGGACACCCCCATCGGCGGCGATCGCGACAAGGCGTTGCTGGATGTGCTCTCCGACGAGCGCGGCATGGGGCCTGAGCTGGAGTCACAGGAAGATGATATGCGCAGCAGCATTGTCCACTGGCTGGAGGAGCTTAATCCCAAGCAGCGGGAAGTGCTGGCCCGTCGTTTTGGTCTGCTGGGTTATGAGCCGGCTACCCTCGAGGATGTGGGGGCCGAGATTGGCCTGACCCGCGAGCGGGTGCGCCAGATCCAGGTCGAGGGGCTGCGCCGTCTGAGAGAGATCCTGCTGAGTCAGGGGCTCTCCATCGAGGCGCTATTTCGTACCAATTAAGCATCCGCACCAATTAAGCCCGCACCAACTGATCAGCGCATCAGCCAGATAGCACGAGGGGAGCAACAGCTCCCCTCGCTTTTTATTGCCTGTGGTCTGGTGATCGCGGGCTGTTATACCAGCTCAGCCAGCATGGTGTCGGCGTAGGGCACCAGTGCTTCGCCCTTCTTCACCTTGGTGAGGTAGTCCGGGTTGGCGATAAGCGGACGGCCGATGGCTACCAGATCGAAGCGGTTAGCCTCGATGGCCGCAGCGGCGCGCTCGGCGTCGTAGTTGCCCACCCCGACCAGATTGCCCTTGTAGTGGGCGCGCAGATAGTCGGAGGCACGGCCACCCAGATAATCGAAGGTGAGGTTGTCATCAAAGATGCCGAGGTGGATATAGGCCAGCGGGCGATCGTTGAGCTTGCCCAGCAGATAGTCGAACACGGCGCGATCTTCCGGGCTGCCCGCCAGATGGACATAGGCACCCGGGGAGAGGCGAATACCTACCCGATCACCACCGATACGGGCGCTGATGGCATCGACCACTTCCAGCGCGAAGCGGCTCATCTTTTCCGGGCTGCCACCGTAGTTGTCGGTGCGCAGGTTGGTGGAGTGGTGCAGGAACTGGTCGATCAGGTAGCCGTTGGCACCGTGGATCTCGACCCCGTCAAAGCCCGCCTCGATGGCGTTGGCAGCGGCCTGGGCGTAATCCTGCACCAGCTGGGCGATTTCCGCCTCGGTCAGGGCGCGCGGCACCTGATAGGTGAGCTCGCGCATGCGGGGCACAGTGCCCTCGTGCGCCACGGCAGAGGGGGCCAACACTTCAGCCTGATGGAAGAAGGGGTGGGAGAGGCGGCCGACGTGCCACAGCTGGGCGAAGATCTTGCCGCCTTTGGCATGTACGGCGCTGGTCACTCTCTTCCAGCCATCGATCTGCGCCTGGGTGAAGAGGCCCGGGGTATTGGGGTAGCCCTGCGCGTCGGGTCGGATGATGACGGCCTCGGAAACAATCAGGCCGATGTCGGCGCGGCGGCCGTAATAGGCTGCCATCTGCTCGGTCGGCACCAGACCTGGGCCTGCCATGCAGCGGGTGAGCGGGGCCATCATGAAACGGTTGGCCAGGGTCAGAGTGTCATTGAGTCGATACGGCTGAAACAGGGTATTCATGATAGATTGTCCTGAACGGGTTATTCTTGAACGTGCATTCAAGACGTTTTTTGCGTCAGGCGCAAGCTTTTTTTGAATGCGCGTTCAAGAAGGTTGGCCCGAGCGGGCGGCTGGGGTAAACTTGCCGCCCTTTCCAGCCACTCTTTATCGGCGGGCCCTGTTGCCCCTTGCCGGTGAACCATTTCCCACGGGAGGAACCATGCGCATAGCCGAGTTTGATCGGGACGAGGTACTGCGAAATGCCATGGAAGCGTTTCGCGCCAAGGGATATGCCAAGACCACCATGCAGGAGCTGGTGGCTGCCACCGGCCTGCACCCGGGCAGCATTTATGGCGCCTTTGGCAACAAGCGCGGCCTGCTGCTGGCGGCGGTGGATCACTATGTCGAGGGCAAACGCACCCTGCGCCGCTCCCTGCTCGACAACCCGAGCCCGTTGGCGGGCCTTGCGGCCTATCTCGACCGGATTGTGGGGGAGGCGCTCTGCGGCTCCTGTTTGGTGACTCGCACCATGATGGAGCTGAGCGAGCAGGATGAGGAGCTGACCCAGCGGGTCAAGGGGATCTATGGCGAGCTGGAGCAGGATCTGGCCGAGTTGCTGACGCAGGCGCAGGCCAAGGGTGAACTGGCCCCAGATAGCAATATCCACACCCTCACCTCCCTGCTGCTGATCAACCTGCAAGGGTTGGTCACCTTCGCCCAGTGCCGCCCCGATCGCCCCCTGCTCGACGACGTAGTCGCCCAGCTGATGCGGGCCCTGCGGGCGTAACGCGATACCGCAGAAACAACAGTGGCTCCCTCGGGAGCCACTGTTGTTTGCGGGAGGGTTACCTCGGCCCCACCAGCTCTTTCATCAAATCTTTCAGCCATACCAGTGCGGGTTGCTGGGCATGCACGGGATGCCAGACGCAGTTGAGGTGATAATCTGGCACATCCTCGGGCAGCGGCAGGCTTTTCAGCGGCCAGTGGGTGGCGAGCAGCTCGGCCACCATGCTGGGCAGCACCAGCAGGTGATCGCTCTGACTGACGATGGCTGCGGCGGACATATAACTCTGGCTGTTGACCGAGATGGTGCGGCTAAAGCCCTGACTCTTCAGATAGCGGTCGAGGCTCGCCTCCGAGGTGCCCAGCGGCGAGTGGAACACATGGGGCATGGCGATGAGCTGCTGCAGGGTGATGCGCTCCTGCCATCGGGAGGGATCATCCTCGGCGCCGGCGGGGGCCGATTTGGCAATCGGCAGATCGGCGCGCACCAGCCCGGCCAGCGGCTCGGTGAGCCAGGTCTCCTTGCCGAGATACCCCGGCACCTGCATGTACTCGTCAAAGCCCAGCACCAGATCGATCTCGCCGCTCGCCAGCTCGGCTTCGGGCAGGGTGTCGCGCAGGATGCGGATCTCGATGGTGACCCCCGGCGCCAGCCGTCTGAGCAGCTGAATAAGCGGCGGGATCAGCACGCACTCCACGTAATCTGTGGTGCAGAGCACGAAGCGCCGCTTCGACTGGCTCGGTTCGAACTCTTCTTCCTCGGTGAGCTGCTGCTCCAGCAGCCGCAGCGCCTGCTGCACCCCGAGGTGCAGCCGCTGGGCGCGCGGGGTCGGCAGCATCCCTTGCGGGGTGCGCACCAAAAGTGGGTCGCCGAGAAAGGTGCGCAGCCGGTTTAGGGAGTGGCTCATGGCAGGCTGGCTGATAAAGAGCGCCTCGGCGGCGCGGGTAACGCTCCCTTGCGTCATCAGGGCGTCAAAAGCGAGCAGCAGATTGAGGTCGAGCTGGTGCAGTTTCATGGGGGGATTATTCGCCGTGTTTATGGGACAATCCATCCTATTCATTTGATGGATGGGGGCGCAACGTCTTAATCTGCGACCCACTGTTATTTTTCCGGGTTCCCGCGCCGCATCTGGCGTAAACGGGGGCCTCAATCCATGCAAGGAGCCTTGCGATGAGCATCAAGACCATTAACTCCACGCCGGCCGCCGACGGCTTCACCATGCCCGCCGAGTGGGCGCACCAGCAGGCCGTCTGGATGATCTGGCCGTTTCGCCCGGACAACTGGCGCGTAGCCGGTCGCTTCGCGCAAGAGACCTTCGCCAAGGTGGCCGATGCCATCGGTGGTGCGACTCCGGTCTTTATGGGTGTACCGGCCCAGTTTATGGAGCAGGCCCGCGCCATCATGCCCGCCCACGTCACTCTGGTTGAAATGAACAGCGATGATTGCTGGGCCCGCGATACCGGCCCCACCATCGTTACCAACGCTGCCGGCGAGTGCCGTGGCGTGGATTGGGGCTTCAACGCCTGGGGTGGTCACAAGGGCGGTCTCTACTACCCGTGGAATCAGGATGAGGAAGTGGCAGCCCAGATGCTGACCCAACACGAGATGGCTCGCTACGATGCGCCGCTCATTCTGGAAGGGGGCTCCATCCACGTCGATGGCGAAGGCACCTGCCTGACCACCGCCGAGTGCCTGCTCAACGAAAACCGCAACCCGCACCTGACCAAAGAGCAGATCGAAGCTCACCTGCGTGACTATCTGGGCGTCACCAGCTTTATCTGGCTGGACGAAGGCGTCTACATGGACGAAACCGATGGCCACATCGACAACATGTGCTGCTTCGTGCGTCCGGGTGAAGTGGCCCTGCACTGGACTGACGATCAGAACGATCCCCAGTACGCCCGCTCCGTGGCCGCCCTCAAGGTGCTGGAAGCAGCGGTCGATGCCAAGGGTCGCAAGCTGAAAGTGTGGAAGCTGCCCCAGCCGGGCCCGCTGTTCTGCACTGAAGAGGAGTCTGCCGGTGTCGAGAGCGGTACCGGTGTGCCGCGCGAGGCAGAAGGCCGTCTGGCCGGTTCCTATGTGAACTTCCTCATCACCAACGATCGCATCGTCTATCCGCTGCTGGATGCCGCCACCGATGGCGAAGCCCAGCGCATTCTGGAAGAGATCTTCCCGGATCACACCGTGATCGGCGTACCGGCCCGCGAGATCCTGCTGGGCGGTGGCAATATTCACTGCATTACCCAGCAGATCCCCTCCGGCAAATAAGAACCGGATGACGATCCTGCTGCGAAGCCGTGATCAAGGCTCATGTGCTGCTCGCTTATGTGGAACAAACGGCTCATGTATTCACATACACTCCGGTTCCTGCGCTGCTCTTCACCTTGCTGACGGCCTCTCGCGACGGGTCGTAAACCGGCTTACGCCAGCTGAGGTTGGTATTCAAAACCCCACGCCGTGGGGTTTTATCCCTTGATAGTGTGATGGTCGTATGCGTCGATGCGGCGATCATCATGACAAACAGTCACCCTTTTACAGGAGATCCCCATGATCGAAGTGACCGAGGTTTCCATTGCCGAGCTGCGTGCCGCGCTCGAATCAGGCCGCACCACAGCGGTCGAACTGGTCAAGGCCTATCTGGCCCGTATCGAGGCCTACAACGGCCCCGAGACTGCCACCAAACTCAACGCCGTGGTGGTCGCCAATCCCGATGCACTGAAAGAGGCCGAGGCTTCCGATGCCCGCCGTGCCCGTGGTGAAACCCTGAGCCCGCTCGACGGCATCCCCTACACCGCCAAAGACAGCTATCTGGTCAAGGGGCTGACCGCCGCCTCCGGCAGCCCGGCCTTCAAGGATCTGGTGGCCCAGCGCGATGCCTTTACCGTTGAGCGCCTGCGCGCCGCCGGTGCCATCTGCCTTGGCAAAACCAATATGCCGCCGATGGCCAATGGCGGCATGCAGCGCGGCGTCTATGGCCGTGCCGAGAGCCCCTACAACGCCGACTACCTGACCGCGCCGTTTGCCTCCGGCTCCTCCAACGGCGCCGGTACCGCCACCGCCGCCAGCTTCTCCGCCTTCGGTCTGGCCGAAGAGACCTGGTCGAGCGGCCGTGGCCCGGCCTCCAACAACGGCCTCTGTGCCTACACCCCGTCCCGTGGCGTCATCTCGGTGCGCGGCAACTGGCCGCTGACTCCGACCATGGATGTGGTGGTGCCCTATGCCCGCACCATGAACGATCTGCTGGAAGTGCTGGATGTGGTGGTGGCTGACGATGCCGACACCCGTGGCGATCTGTGGCGCATGCAGCCCTGGGTGCAACTGCCCAAGGCCTCCGAGGTGCGTCCGGCTTCCTATCTGGATCTGGCTGCCAAGGCCGATGCCCTCAAGGGCAAGCGCCTCGGCGTGCCGCGCATGTTTATCAACAAGGATGAACTGGCCGGCACCAGCGAAAACCCCGGTATCGGCGGCCCGACCGGTCAGCGCATCCATACCCGCGAGACCGTGATTGCGCTGTGGGAGCAGGCTCGTCAGGCGCTGGAAGCCGCTGGCGCCGAGGTCATCGAAGTGGACTTCCCGCTGGTCTCCAACTGCGAAGGGGATCGACCCGGTGCGCCGACCGTGTTCAATCGCGGCATCGTGAGCCCGGAGTTTCTCAACGATGAGTTGTGGGAGCTCTCCGGCTGGGCGTTCGACGACTTCCTGCGCGCCAACGGCGATCCCAAGCTCAACAAGCTGGCTGATGTCGATGGGCCGAAGATCTTCCCCCACGACCCGGGCACCCTGCCGAACCGCGAGGGCGATCTGGCGGCGGGCATGGACGAGTACGTCAATATGGCCAAGCGCGGCCTGAAATCCTGGGACGAGATAGCCACAGTGCCGGACGGCCTGCGCGGTCTGGAGAAGACCCGCAAGCTGGATCTGGAGGACTGGATGGACGGGCTCAAGCTCGACGCCGTGCTGTTCCCGACCGTCGCTGACGTCGCCCCGGCTGATGCGGATGTGAATCCGGCCTCTGCCGATATCGCCTGGAGCAACGGCATCTGGGTTGCCAACGGCAACCTCGCCATTCGCCACCTCGGCGTGCCGACCGTCACCGTCCCCATGGGCATCATGGCTGATATCGGTATGCCGGTGGGCCTGACCTTCGCCGGTCGCGCCTATGACGACAACAACCTGCTGCGCTTTGCCTCGGCCTTCGAGTCCACCGGCAGCAAGCGGATGGTGCCGCCACGGACGCCGCCGTTGGCTTGAGCGTCGCCGCTGGCCTGATAGTTGTTAGATCAGGCACAAAGAGAGAGGGAGGCATTATGCCTCCCTCTTTTTTCGTCCATATTCTGGCTTTGGCCATCACACCCGGATGTTCTGGCTCGCGCCCATCTCGCTTTTTGTCACAGGCGGGGTCTGCTCATATTGGGACAAGCTGGCCTCCCACTCGTGGGCCTTCTCCAGCAGATCGGCGAGGCGCTCCCTGATCTGCTGCGGACGATAGTTCCCCAACGCGAGTTGGGAGAAAAACGATACCCGCTCGGTGCCCGGATAGATGCCGACCCCGTAGCCATGGCGCAAGGGGGCGAGGGCATGCTCGCCAAAGCGCAGGAACAATTCGCGCGACAGGCGCTCGGGAAGATCGCTCGCTGTGGTCACCGAGAGCACCAGCGCCATTTCGTCGGGCTGAGCCACGATATTGACCACAAAGGGGGCGCTCGCTTCCTCTGCTGTTCGCTGGATCTCGAACGTGCAGACGCCGTTTTCATCGAAGGCCAGCGGTTCGACCGACAGCTCGGCCACGATTTTCTGATAGATATCCAACACAACACTCCAGTCCGGTTGCCCGGTCGTCTTCGAAGGGGCAGGGTAAGATCACAAAGAGACGGCCCGCCACCGAGCGGGCTGGGCCGTCATCCATATTTATGGCAAGGGTTACACCTTGATATTGAGTGCTCGGCCCTCTTCCAGCTCGAACATCCGGACATCGCTCACCGGATTGTCGTTAAAGCGCACGCTTTTCTTCATCTTGGCGGCGACGTTCTCCCCGTCCGATGAGCCAGTGTGCTCTTCGACCAGCGGTGAGGTTTCGTTGGCGCGGGTGTTTGCCTCGGTCAGGGCGTCCAGCTCGGCGTTGGCTCTTTGCTCAAACAGCTGGACGAAGCTGCGATTGAACTCGGCATTGACCTTGGCGTTGAACGCCTCCGATTCATGGCCCAGCGTATTCAACGCCGAACTGAGTGCCTCACCCGAGAGTGACTCGTGCAGGGCGATCGTCCGCTCGATCACCCGACTGCTCAGCATGCTGAAGATGGCATCTTTGCCGTTGATAAAGCTGGAGAAGTGCTGCTGCACAAAGCTTAGTGAGTCCTTATCCAGCGTCTCCAGACCGAGGCGCTTCTTGTTGGCATCTGTGATATCGGCCATGGTCGCTGTCTTGGGGTCGCTACCCGGCTTCAGATATTGGGCCTCGTTCTTGAACTCGCTGACGGGCTGATTAAAGGCTTGCTGCACAATCTTCTTGGCTTGGCCAAGTTCGGTCAGCTGCCGCTGCACCTCGGACTGAATTTGAGTGGCCCGGGTGGTGAGTGCACTCTCCCCCTTGGTGGCGGCGCGGCTAAAGAAATCGATCACCGCATTTTTGATGCGGCCCAGCGTGCTTAAATGGGCCAGGTCCCGTTGTACGGAGACATCCCCACTCTTGCCGATATGAATGGTGTACTCCTTGCCTTCACCCAGATGAAGGGCAAGCTTCTGATTGCTGCCGGGATTGACGCTGGCGAGCTGCAGGCTGTCGATAGCCTTCAACATCACCGGGGTAGCTCCATGAATAGCCATGACCTTGGTTCCTTATCTCACTAACAAGCGATACATCTGGCCTGCATCATACCCGTCAGTGAAAACGCCGTTTATTAGCCATGGTTGCACTATTTTAGTTTGGAGTTGGCCTGTGCTGGCGTATGTGAGGAGGGGGTAGCTCGTTGTGTCGCCTCGGCTTTGAGTCCAATAGCAGCAAGCGAATGGTGCTGCCACGGACGCCACCGTTGGTTTGATTGTTGTGAGTTAAATATCTCGGGTTCATTCTGAGATAATGAAAAAACCACCCATTATTCGGATGGTTTTTATTTAAATATGTTATTGGTTCGGCATTTCCATCTTATGTTCACCAAAAATTTCCACGCCTGAATATGCTACCTTGGGTAAGTGGACGCTCCACTCGCAATTTTCGTTGTAAGGTTGTTTAATCAGGTTTGCATTTTTGTTTGTTAATACCATTTCATAGTACTTTATACTTGGTTGTCGACCTTCCATCATTTTGATAATCGTATGCCTTATTTCAGCTGGGCATCGGAGACCAAACGTGATTTCCTCTAACATTAGGGGAGAGTCTTGAAGACCAATGTTACTTATCAGTCTGTATTCTTTTTCATATTTCCACGTTCTGCTTTTCTTTAAGAGAATTTCATTTTCTATGATGGCTTGTTCATCTTTATCATTTTTAACAAAGGCATTGTAAAGTGATGATGTTTTTATCACGCCATGCTTGCCATATATCACAGGCTTGATATCAGGAATAGGCTTTCTATTATTGCTATATCCAATACAGATACCTTTATGCTCATCACCATAATGGCTCCACATTAGCATATTTTTCCCATCTTTCGAAAAACAGAAAACACCTCTACTATAATGCTCCCTTAACTCCGAAAGTATATTTGAAGTTAATATTCCAGTTTCAGCATCCTCCGGTGTACAGGTATACTCTGGATCGGTTGAGTTATAACTCATTCTATTTAAGTCATCTATTACTATAGATTTTGCCATTTCTTCTAGTAAGGGTTTTATTTTTCCTTCAATGTCTTTACCTCTAATGTTCTTTTCTGCATTTTTAAGTGTTCTAGGAAACTTTAGCCTAGCATATATCTTTCTTAGCTCTTCAATTGAAGAGTTATTCTCAATGGAGAACATTTTGCAGTCAAGTGGGTCATTAAAGGTTGCGGGTGATGCATAAAATATTTTATCCCAACAAAGAGATTCTATTAGGTTAGTATTCATTGCCCTGTATTTGTAGAAAATCTCTTTCTTCATTACCGTGCCTACACGTTTTAGTGAGTAATTTCATGTATCATAATATGATTTCATATTTGTTTTCTAATCTATTGTCGGGATAGATTGAGCATTGTTTAGTTTGCATGATTGTCTTCACAGTTAGTGCCATGAGTTCGAATAGCGCAGCGTATTCGGATGTTCGCGAAAAGGAGGTCGTTGCCGATTTTTCCGTACGTTCCCCTGACTTCCCCCTGACTTCCCCCTGACTTCCCCCTGACTTCACCTTCTCTTCACACAGCCTCATTTTCCCCTCACAAATCCCCCGTATCTTCTGCCCACTGCTTAAAAGGCCCGGCTTGCCACAGGGGTGGCGAGGGGGCGGTTGGTTCGAGGGAGCAAGATGATGAAAGGTTGGATGAAGTGTGGATTGGCCGGGGCTGTGGTGCTGATGGCGAGTTTCTGGGGTGGCAGCGTGCGGGCGGCGGGGATCTCCCTCAAGCAGGTAAGTGGCCCTGTCTATGTGGTGGAGGACAACTACTACGTCAAAGAGAACTCCATGGTCTATTTCGGGGCCAAGGGGGTGACGGTAGTGGGGGCGACCTGGACGCCGGATACTGCCCGCGAGCTGCACAAGCTGATCAAACGGGTCAGCAGCAAGCCGGTGCTGGAGGTGATCAACACCAACTACCACACCGATCGGGCGGGCGGTAACGCCTACTGGAAGTCCATCGGGGCAAAGGTGGTGGCGACCCGCCAGACCCGGGATCTGATGAAGAGCGACTGGGCCGAGATTGTCGCCTTTACCCGCAAGGGGCTGCCGGAGTATCCGGATCTGCCGCTGGTGCTGCCAAACGTGGTGCACGATGGCGACTTCACCCTGCAAGAGGGCAAGGTGCGCGCCTTCTACGCGGGCCCGGCCCACACGCCGGACGGCATCTTTGTCTACTTCCCCGACGAGCAGGTGCTCTATGGCAACTGCATCCTCAAGGAGAAGCTGGGTAACCTGAGCTTTGCCAATGTGAAGGCCTATCCGCAGACCATCGAGCGACTGAAAGCGATGAAGTTGCCGATCAAGACGGTGATTGGCGGTCACGACTCGCCGCTGCACGGCCCCGAGCTGATTGATCACTACGAGGAGCTGATCAAGGCGGCGCCGCAGTCATAACGGCTGCGCGACAGACTGGTAGCAAGCCTTGCCATTGCTGCAATCAGCAGCCATAACGGCACACCACAAAACGCCCGCTTTCAGGAAATAAGCGGGCCTTTTGCGTTTGCGGTTTTTTTGGTGGCTGTGAGTGCGTGGCATTAACGCTGTTCAAGGGAGGGAGGCTTTCATAAGATGGCCCTCTCTCTTTTCCCTGAAAGTTATCCATTTTCGTTATGCAATACGCCTCTCTCGCGCGCCTCAAGCAGGCCTTTATCACCGGGATGTGGGCCTCGCTGGTCAGCATCGTTATCGGCTTCGCCTTCAAGGTGTGGCTGGCGCAGTGGGTCGCCAAGGGAGAGCTGGCGCTGTTCAATAGCGTGGTGGATTTGATCTCCCTCTCTTTTATCCTGATGACAGGTTTTCGCTCCTCCATGGTGGTGAGCTACTCCCAGACCAAGAACGATCGGGACATCATCAATATCTTCCGCTACTTCCTCATCGGCATCGTGCTGCTCACCTGGGGTGCTGTGATCCCCTATATCAAGCACGGGCTCCATATCCGGGTGGAGTATCTGCAACTGGTGGGGGTCATCTTCGGGCTGGGGCTCAAGGTCTACTTCACCAATCTGGTGGCCATGTACCGGATGTATGCGCTCTCCAACCGGGTCACCTGGCTGGAGCCGCTGGCCAACGGCCTGTTGTTTATGGCCTGCTATTTCTGGCTGGGGATGGATGCGCTCGCTTCGCTCTTCTACGGGCTGACCTTCTCGTCGCTCGCCATCGCCGGTTATATGTATGTTTCGCGGCGCCGGGCTATCGCCACCAAGCCGCTGGCCAAGGTGGCGCTCGGCCCCGAGATGGTGAGCTATGTGAAGAAGAGCTTTACCGCCTCGCTGGAGGCGGGGGCCAGTATCCTGATGATCTACATCACTGTGTTGCTCACCATCCGCCACTTCAGCATCGACGAGCTGGGGGATTTCCAGGTGGTGGTGCGCCCCATCTTCACCTATATGACCACCTTGTTTGTCTTCCCCATCTACCGCTTTGTGCTGCCTGAGCTGGCGGTCAATCTGCGCAATGGCGATCACCGCCAGATAAGGATGATCCGGCGCTGGATCTTCCGCCTCTCCGCCATCGTCAGTCTGGCCTTCTTTGGCTTGATGCTGCTGGCGGGCAAGCCGCTGGTGCTGCTGTTCTTCCCCGCCGACTACGTGGGGGCGGTGCCTGTGCTGTTCCACTTCTCCATCTTCTTTATCTTTATGATGCTCAACGGCTATCAGCTCGCCTATATCAAGGCTCACGGCCACTTTACCCGGAGTTTGTTGATCCGGCTGGCGGGCATAGTGGCGCTGGTCGCCGCCTACTATCTGGTGGCCGAATTCACCGCCAACGTGGTGGCGATTATCGTGGCGCTGGGCCTCGGCTATATGGTGATGTTTATCCTCTCGACTCTGGCAGAGCGGCAGATCTTGCGATCCCTGCCACTGGTGCTGGCGACCCGCTAGGGGGTCACTCGCCAAGAGCTGGCCCCTGTCAGATAACAAAAAACNGGGCGTTTTTTTATTGGCGGTGCAGGGGAGGTTTAACGCTTGCCCTTGCCACCCTTCTTGCCAGCGAGGGCCTGCTTTCTGGCTCGCTGTTTCTGGGCCGCCTTGCTGTTGCGGCGCGGCTCGGGCTCGAAGCGGGTCAGATCCGGCTCAAAGCCGGGGAACCACTGCTGGGGCAAACGGGTGTCGAGCACCGCTTCCACCTTCTCCAGCAGCGGCGCATCTTCCGGGCTGAACAGGGTAATGGCGAGCCCCTTGTTGCCAGCGCGACCGGTGCGACCGATGCGGTGGACGTAATCCTCTGCCACAAATGGGAATTCGAGGTTAATCACGTAGTTGAGATCCGTGATATCGAGGCCGCGGGCCGCCACGTCGGTGGCGACCAGCGCCTGCAGGGTGCCGGCGCGAAACTCCAGCAGCACCTTCTCCCGCGCGCTTTGCGACAGGTCGCCGTGGAAGGCCAGCGCATTGATGCCCGCCTTGCCAAGCTGCTGGGCCAGTTTGTCGGCCCCCTGACGGGTACGGCTGAAGATCAGCGCCGGTGCCCACCCTTTCACTTTCAGCATGTGTTCGACCAGTGCCAGCTTGCGATCGCTGTCCACCGTGTAGACCCGCTGCTCCACCTCGGCCGCCGTGGTGTTGCGCGGCGCCACTTCAATCAGCTCGGGGTCGCGCAGCAGCACCTTGCAGAGGGCAAACAGGTTGTCGTCGCAGGTGGCGGAGAAGAGCAGGGTCTGGCGATCCACCGGGATCTGTTTGAGCAGCGCGGTGATCTCGTCCATAAAGCCCATGTCGAGCATGCGATCCGCCTCGTCAAACACCAGATGGCGCAGGCTATCAAGGCTCAAGGCCCCTTGACGCAGATGGTCGAGCAGACGGCCCGGGGTGGCGATCAGGATATCCACCCCGGCTTGAAGCGCCTCTACCTGCGCCGCGATGCTCACCCCGCCGTAGACCAGTGTGCTGGTGAGACCGGTACCCTGGCCGTAGCGCGCGACACTCTCGGCAACCTGCACCGCCAGCTCGCGGGTCGGCACCAGCACCAGCGCGCGGATCGGGCGGGGCTCTGCTTGTGGCTGTTGTAGCAACTGCTCCAGCAGCGGCAGCACAAAGGCGGCGGTCTTGCCGGTGCCGGTCTGTGCCCCCGCCATCAGATCCCGCCCAGCCAGAATGACGGGGATGGCGCGAGCCTGAATGGGGGTCGGTGCGGCATAGCCAAGCTCGGTCAGGGTCTGCTGCAAGCGGGGGGAGAGGGCCAGTTCGGCAAAGGAGGCTGTGGACATAGGGGCACCAGTCGGGGTTATCGCGGCCTGCGGCCACGATGCAGTGAGTGATCGTGGCCGCGATGGTAACAGAAGCAGGGGGCGCGGCAGAAGGCGGCTATGCCTCTGCGTCGTCCGGCAACGGGCGGATCAGCCGGATCTTTTTGCCCTTGTAGCAGGCGATGTTGTGCTTGCCGTGCTGTTTGACGTGGTAGAGCAGCTCGTCGGCGAGATGCACCGCCTCGGTGACGGTGAGGTAGTCACGAATGCGGATCACCCCGGCGGAGAAGGTGATGGGGGTGGGCAGCTCGGGGATCCCCAATGGCCGATCCAGCAGGCGGCCAGCGGAGTGGATCATCATCTCGTCATCCTCCATCCCCTTGAACAGCACGATAAACTCCTCGCCGCCCCAACGGATGGCGCTGTCCACCTTGCGGATATTGCTTCTGAGGTGGCGGGCAAAGGCGACCAGTGCCAGATCACCGACGCCATGGCCATAGGTGTCGTTGATCGACTTGAAGTTGTCGATATCGAGGATCATCAGGTAGTCGTGCTCATGGAGCAGACTCTGGCAGAGCACATCCCTGCGTGGCAGCCGGGTCAGGTGGTCGGTGTGCGCCAGGGTGCGCAGCCGCAGGTAGATCTGCTTCCAGGCCACCATGCCCATCAACAGCACGATGAGATAGACCTTGAAGGCCGCACTTTGCAGGGCCAGCTTGACGAAATCGACCCAGCTGTAGGACCACTTCAGATAGAGATCATCCCCCGCCTTGGTGCGCATAAAGGGTTTGCTCAGGCAGAGATGCCTCGGGCGGCAGGGCTCGGCGGCTTCAAACGATATGTTGGTGCGGGTCGGGTTGATGGTGTCGAAGGGGCGCAGCACATCGTTAAATGCTTCATCGACGGCGATATCGATACCGAGCAGTCCGTATTTGTAACCGCCGCGCCCCGACTGATGGATGAAGGGGAAGTACATCACTATGGTGTTGCGCATGCTGAAGCTGTCGATCTCGATATCGGAGACAAAGGCCTCATCGGCGCTGCACAAGGGGCGGCCGGGGGCAAAGCTGGCGCAACCGAAGTAGTGATACCAGGCGGGCAGTGTCATCAGATCCACCTTGATCGGCGCCAGTCTGGCGGGCAGCACATTGTTGTCGGCCACCATGCCGATCAGCCGGTAGTCATTCCAGATGGTGTAGATGTTGATCACCTCCGGATAGGAGAGGGCATAGCGGAAGGTGTTGAGGATATTGGCTGCTGGGTATTGCAGCGGAATATCGGCAAAGCGGTATTTGCTTTTGAGGTCATACCCATAGAGATAGTCGCTGCCGACGCTATTCGGGAGCGGTGGCTGATCGAGCAGATGGTGCTGTGCCAGATAGCTGGTGATGTTCTCCACCTTGAGGATCTTGGCCCGTTGGTAGAAGACCTCGAACACGTTCTTCTGTCTGGCGGTGATGAGATCCATGTCGTGCTGGATAGTGAGATAGGTGTAGTAGAAGACAGTGCCCAGCCCGGTCAGGGCGAGCAGGGCCAATCCGGCCACTTTGGCGATGAACTGGCGAGCAAACGCCGGTGGCCAGCGCAAGGCTGGGGGATTACCTGAAAATAAGGTCATAGGTGTCTGGGTGCAGTACCGATAGGGGCGCGGGCGCCATACGGGCAAAGTATACGCGAATGAAATCCCGACAGGATCCACCGACAAACCTTGCCAGAAGCTGAAGCCCTCACCACTTATTTATCCCTACTCCACGATCAGCACGCTCTCGCTGGCCAGATGGTGCAGCCACTCCCTGACGATCAGCAGCACGGCGGCAAAGTGCTCGTCGCGGGGCAGCAAGCTGGCGGCGAGGGGATCCCCTTCCGCCATGGCAGCCAGCTGGCCAAAGGCTTGCTCCACCAGATCCCGGTCGAGCTGGTTGTCCCCCAGCGCTTCGGCCAGTGAGGGTTGGCTGCGCAGGGTCAGCTGCAAGCCGGGCGGGATCTGCGGGGCGATGCGCATCAGCTCATCTTCCACCACCATGATGGCCCGCTCCAGTTCGAGCGGGGTGGGCGGCGCGTGGCGAAACGGTCCGGGCTGGATGGCGTGGGTGCCAAAGGCCAGCGGGTAGTGTGACGGGGCCGCATCTGGCTGGCTCAGCCAGAGCTGACTGCTCTGTTCACCAATCTCCAGCAGCAGGGTCATCATCTCCGGTACGGGTTGTGTCATGGTGCTGAGCTCCTGTATTGTAAACGTTTTCCCATTCTGCCTTTGATACCCCCGCTATCGACGTTTGGCGAGCACAATTTCTGCGAGTCGTCCCTCACTTTGTGGCAAACCCCTTGCAAAAAAATCCATTGGTGGCAGTCTGGATGTCTAAATGGCTATCGCCGTTTCGTTATCCTCAGATGATTCAGGAGTTCAGATATGGATATTCGCACCGCTCCCCGTGCTATCGCGCTCGCCCTCATGCTGGCAAGCGGCATCGCCGCCGCCAACGAAGCGCTGGTGATCCAGACCGATTTCGGCCTCAAAGATGGCGCCGTGTCGGCCATGAAGGGGGTTGCCTTCGGGGTGGATCGCACCCTGCCGCTCTATGACCTGACCCACGAGATCCCGGCTTACAACATTTGGGAAGCCTCCTACCGCCTCTACCAGACCCTGCAGTATTGGCCCAAGGGCACAGTGTTTGTCAGCGTGGTGGATCCGGGTGTCGGCACCGAGCGCAAGTCAGTGGTGCTCAAGACCAAGAGTGGCCAATACATCGTGACCCCGGACAACGGCACCCTGACCCTGGTGGCCGAGCACTTCGGCATCGAGGCGGTGCGCCAGATTGACGAGAAACTCAACCGCCTCAAGGGCTCCGAGAAGTCCTACACCTTCCATGGCCGCGATGTGTACGCCTATACCGGCGCACGGCTCGCCTCCGGCGCTATCAGCTATGAGCAGGTCGGCCCGCTGCTGCCCGCCGAGGTGGTGAAGATCCCCTATCAGCCTGCGGTAGCAGAGAAGGATGGCACCCTCAAGGGCACCATCCCGATCCTCGATGTGCAGTACGGCAACGTCTGGACCAATATCGACGATGCCCTGCTGACCAAGGCGGGGATCAACAAGGGGGATAACGCCTGCATCAAGATCCGCGAAGGGGATGTGGTCAAATATGACGGCAAGGCCCCTTACGTCAGCAGCTTCGGTGACGTACCGGAAGGTCAGCCGCTGGTCTACCTCAACAGTCTGCTGCAGGTGTCGGTGGCGCTGAACATGGACAGCTTTGCCGCCAAGCATCAGGTGCAATCCGGTGCCAACTGGCATATCAGCCTGAAGAAGTGCTCCTGAAGATTGTCGGGCTTTCGACAAGCGGGTTTGAAGCAAGAGAGGGCAGCCAAAGAGGCTGCCCTCTCTCATCGGGTGGTAAGGCGTTGCTGATAAGGAGTTGTTGTCAAAAAGCATATTAATTGAATGCAATTGATAATGATTGGTATTTGGTTGGATAATCGCGCACTTGTCTGACCACCCAACCATACCGAATGAAAACCAGCCTTTTACTGCTCAGCCTGCTGGCTCTGACCGCATGCAATGACAATCACAGCAATACGTCTGTGACCCCCTCACCCGATGTGACCCCACCGGTCGTCAAGCCGACCGAACCGCCCATCACGCCGCCAACAGTGCCGCCGGAAACTCATACCCGGGTTCCCCTGACCATTGAGGTCAATGTGGCCGATCGGCTGGGGGCGGGGGCACTGCTCGAGGTGAGACAGGTCGCCACCGGGATCCGCGTGCAGCAGGCCATCGAACCGGGCCAACCTGTCAGCATCACCTTGCCAGCAGGTCTGCAACTGGATCAGCCGCTGGAGCTGCTCGGTAGCGACGAGGGCTATCTGCTGCGTGCGGTATCGGTGCGGGTGGCGGATCTCTCGGCCGGGATCACGCTGGCGCGCCGCAACAGCGTGCCGCGGCTGGGATTGAACGAGGAGGAGACGGCGCTCTTCCTGCTGGCGGATCAGAGCGGAGATGGTTCCCTCAGTCAGGCCGAGTGGGGCAGGGCAGAGGAGATCCGCGTGCAGCAACAGGCGGCCATTGAGGATTACGCTGCCTTCCTGCTGGCCCAGCGTCAGCCGGGCGCCGTGCTCGACTATGCCGACAGCTGGCAGATGCTGTTGGCCCTGCGCGATGACAAGCAGGCGCGCAGCTGGTATCAGCGCAGCAACAGTGCCCAGATCCAGTCCGCCCGCACCCAGCTCTATCCCGCCAACCCCAGCCAGCCGGACGAGCCGGAGACGGCAGATCTGCTGCGTCTCGATGAGCAGGGGCTGCTGGTGGTGCGTGGCCCCTGGCAGTGCCTGCACGATGTGCGCACGGTCAGCGGGGTCAAGGGTAGCCAGTACTGGCTTTATAGCAGTGACACCAGTGGGTTGAAGATTGCCAGCCAGCCACAACTGGCTGCGGGGCTGACCGCTTGCGGCCGCAGCGACTGGCGCCTGCCGACCCTCACCGAGTTCGAGAGATTGCTGAGTAGTGACAAGTCGGCATGGCGCTATCCCAATACCTTTGCTGTTGGCCTGCCCGCCCAGATCTGGCTGCAGGATGGTGCGGGTCAACCCCGTCTCTATCAACTGGCGACCCGAACCTGGCTGGATGAGGGAGAAGGCAGTCTGCTCTGGTATGCGCTGGCACCCTATCCGGTACGACCCTCCGTGGTGCGCGACAGCAGCAAGCCGGACATGGCGGCCCTGCGCGCCCAATATAGCGGTTCATCGGCTCAATGGCCTGCCGCCAGGGTGGATGAAGGGGTGGAATGGCAGGAGCTGGGGCCGCTGCCGGCGGTTCCCTTCCCGGCCGACAACCCCTATAGCCGGGCCAAGGTGGTGCTGGGTCAGCAGCTCTTTTTCGACAAACAGCTCTCCAAGGGGCGGGATATCAGCTGTGCCAGTTGCCACGATCCGCAAAAGGGGTGGAGCGACGGCCTGAGCGTGTCGGTAGGTCATCTGGGTCAGAAGGGGAATCGCAATGCTCCTTCCATCCTCAACAGCGCCTTCAGCTCGACCCAGTTCTGGGACGGGCGGGTCGCCACGCTGGAGGAGCAGTCGCTTCACCCGATCCAGAACCCCATCGAAATGGCGCTGAGTCATGACGAGCTGATGGCTCGCTTGCAGGCCAGCCCCGACTATCAGGCTGCTTTTGCCACTGCCTTTGGCGATCAGGGGATCACGCTGGAGCGGATCGCCAAGGCGATCGCCACCTTCGAGCGCACCATCATCAGCCGCGACAGCGATTTTGAGCGCTTCGTCAAAGGGGGTAGTCAGGCGCTCAGTGACAAGGCGCTGTGGGGGATGCACCTCTACCGCACCGATGGCCGCTGCATGAACTGCCATTCCGGCCCGCTGCTGAGTCAGCACGGGTTCGAGAGTGTGGGGCTCACCTATTACGGTCGTGGCAAGCTGGAAGATCGCGGGCGCTTCCTGCAGACCCGCAACAAGGCGGACATCGGTCGCTTCAAGACCCCCAGCTTGCGGGACGTCGCCTTTACCGGCCCCTATATGCACAACGGCATCTTCCCGATCCTGGCCCAACGTATCGGCGGCTCGGTGCAGGGGGTGGTAGCCATGTACAACTTTGGCGTGACCAAGTGGAGCAGCGGGGTCGGCTTCCCGACCGGTGCGGATCAATATGATCCCTTCTTCCCCAAAGCCTCCGATCACCTGCATGCTCTTGGCCTCAGCAATGACGAGCTCGATGCCATCGGCGAGTTTTTGCGCAGCGCCTCGGTCGAGCCGCGCCGCACTCCGGCCACGGTTGCCGAGCTGGGGGTGAGTGAGGCGGATGACCCGACTCCGGTGGGGGCGGTGATCACCGGCTTGGCCGTGCTGCCTGCCCAGCCTCAGCTGGAAGTGGGGCGGACGCTTCCTCTGCAACTGCAGTGGCAACTGAGCGATGGCTCTCTCGGTCCGCTCGATGGGCCTGTTGAGTGGCGCAGCGAACAGCCGGAGTTCGCCACCGTGAGTCCGCAGGGCGAGGTGCGTGGTGTGGCGGTCGGTACGGCACGATTGGTGGCGACCACGGCTCGTCACACGTTGACCGTGACGGTGCAGGTGGTGGATGCCCAGCCCGATTTTGCCCGGGGCTGTCGTCAACCCGAGCTGGTGGCGGGCAAGCTGGCCTTTGTCTGCCAGTTGACCAGGGACGAGGCGGAGCGTCTGTCTATCTCCTATGACGGTGTGAGCAGTGACAGCGATGGTGACTACAATCCCTTCCCGCTGGAGTATGTGACCATGGGGCAGGCGCGGGCGCGGGATTACTGCCAGCAGCTGGTGGCGCGCGGTCACGATGACTGGCGTCTGCCGACCCGGGCCGAGCTGGAGGCGTTGTTTGCCGCTTACAACAAGGATGGCGCGACGGATCAGTTGCTTCAGCAGCAGGGGTGGCCGCTCTACAACCGCTACTGGAGTAGCGATGCGACTGCCAATGACGATGGTGAGTTGCCGCTGCTCGACCTGAGCACTGGTGATCCGCTGTGGGATCTGGCGGATGAGGCCCATGCCGCCACCTGCGTCAGGGCCATCTAGCCTTCATAGATAGTCAGATGAAAAACGGGCGCCTCGGCGCCCGTTTTGTTCTCTAGTAATAAAGAAAGGGATCAGAACTCGTTGGAGAGCGCCTTGTACCCTTTGACCAGATCGATATTGGTGTGGGCTACGTCCTCGGAGAATTCGGCGGCATCGACCGAAACCCGCGGGAAATAGAGGGATCAGAACTCGTTGGAGAGCGCCTTGTACCCTTTGACCAGATCGATATTGGTATGGGCCACGTCCTCGGAGAACTCGGCGGCATCCACTGAAACCCGCGGAATATGGGTCAGATCGCTCTGCTGGTTGATGCGGGTGGTGGAGGGGACGTAGAACTCCGGCGGCAGATCGCAGCCATCGATCACCGAGTTGTGACGCACCACGGCACCATCGCCGATATGGCAGTTGAACAGCACGCTGTTGAAGCCGATAAAGACCCGGTTTCCCACTTCGCATGGCCCGTGGACGATGGAGCGGTGGGCGATGGAGGTGTACTCGCCGATAGTGACGGCGGCGCCGGATTTGGAGTGGATCACCACGCCATCCTGGATGTTGGAGTTGGCGCCGATGACGATGGGTTCCATCTCGCCGTTGGCATCCACTTCGTCGGCGCGGATCACCGCATAGGGGCCGACAAAGACATTCTCTTTGATGATCACCTTGCCGCAGATGATGGCGGTCTTGTCGATATAGGCGGATTCGTCGATGACAGGCAGATGGCCGGAGGGATTCTTGCGGATCATGTTACATCCTGTGGTTGCCAAGAGGGATTATCTGGTGGTGGACGAGGAGCCTACCGGTCGGTCAGCTTACCCCTGCTCGCCCTCTTGTGAAACCCCTGACTGGTCTGACCCTTGTCGCGCGGCGTCTCGGCATGGCTGTTTCCCGCCGCCAGAATATGGGAGCATGGCTGTCATCCAGAGTCGCGTAAGGTGGATATATAAAGATGAAGAAGATGATTGCCCTGTTGGCGGGTGGTTTGTTGCTCTCCTCGGCCGTGCAAGCCAAAGGGGAGGCGGGGGAGTTTGACTATTACGCCATGGCGCTCTCCTGGTCGCCCGAGCACTGCGCCGTCAAACCGGCGGATCGGGACCAGTGTTCCCGCAAGCTGGGGTTTGTGCTGCATGGTCTTTGGCCTCAGTACGATCGCGGTTACCCCAGCAACTGCACCCGCGAACGGCTCGATCCCGATATGGAGAGCGAGTTTGCCGACCTCTACCCCAGCCGTTTTCTCTATCGCCATGAGTGGGAGAAGCACGGCACTTGCTCCGGCCTGAGCCAGCAGGCCTTCCATCAGCTGGCGAGCGATCTGCGCCAGAAGGTGAAGATCCCGGCGGCTTATCAATCCCCGGAAGAGCCGCTGCGCAAAACCAGTTTCCAGCTCAAGGCCGATCTGGCGAGCGCCAACGAGTGGCTGGCCCCCGACAACATCACGGTGGCTTGCGCCGATGGTGGCCGCTTCCTGCGGGAGATCTACATCTGCGTCAATAAAGAGGGGACGGATGCGGTCACCTGCTCCGCCGAGATGCAAAAGCGCGAGCGCCGCTCCTGCGGTCAGCCGGATTTCCTGCTGCGCAGCGTGCGTTAAGCCTCCACTCTCTTCATCGGGCCCCTTGCGGGCCTGATATTTAACCACAGCTATCGGAAAGGAGTCTGACAGATGGATGGCAACAACCGGTTTGGCCCGCAAGAGCGGGCAATGCTGCTCGGGGTGAACGGATGAGCCTGTTTGCCGAGCTGGGGATGCGTTATCCCATTATTCAGGCACCGATGGCCGGTGTGCAGGGAAGCGAGCTGGCGCTGGCCGTAACCCGAGCGGGCGGCTTGGGCTCCTTGCCTGCCGCCATGCTCACGCCAGCGGAGCTGCGCGGCGAACTGGGGCGTCTTTCCCAAAGCAGCCTTGGGCAATTTAACATCAACTTCTTCTGCCACCGGCAACGGGAACCGGATCCCGTTGCTCTGGCCCGCTGGCAGCAGCGCCTTGCTCCCTACTACGCCGAGTTCGGCGTACAGCCCCCAGCTGTTACGACGGCGCCAAGCCGTGCACCTTTCAATGAGGATCATGCCGCCATGGTGGCTGAGTTCAGACCGGCGGTGGTCAGCTTTCACTTCGGCCTGCCCGCGCCCGAGTTGCTTGTCCAAGTGAAGGCTGCGGGGGCCAAGGTCTTGGCCAGCGCCACCACGGTGGCGGAGGCCGTATGGCTTGCCCAGCACGGTGCCGACGCCATCATCGCTCAGGGATTGGAGGCGGGCGGCCATCGCGGTCATTTCCTCTCCGATGATCCCGCCTTGCAGCAGAGCACCTTGACCCTGCTGGCGCAGATCCTCGTGGTGACCGATCTGCCGGTGATTGCCGCTGGCGGTATCGTCGATGGCAAGGGGATCGCCAACGCGTTGGCAATGGGGGCGAGCGCCGTGCAGATGGGCACCGCCTTTCTCTGCTGCCATGAAGCGACCACCTCGGCGTTGCATCGCGCCGCCATCCATTCACCAGAGGGCCAGCAGACGGCACTGACCAATCTGTTTAGTGGCCGTCCGGCGCGCGGGATCGTCAACCGTCTTATGAAAGAGCTGGGCCCGCTCTCGGATCTTGCCCCTCACTTCCCCTATGCCAGTGGCGCACTGGCACCGCTGCGCGTCGCCGCCGAGAAGGCGGGGGACAGTGGCTTCTCTCCGCTCTGGGCTGGGCAGGATGTATCGGGCTGCCGGGATCTTCCCGCTGGCGAGCTGATGGCGTGCTGGGTCAAAGAGGCTGGATTGGGATAAGCGCTTCTATATATGCCTCATACGCCTTCTTATATATAAGATGTCGAGGGCGCTGCGCGTTAGACGCGACAGTGCGGCAATGGTGGATGAGTGCCAGGCCAGTACCCTTGTAAGGCATTTATCCGGTGTAAAACGTCCTCACTCCACACTTGGATGTGGATAAGTCTGTATAAAGGCTGTGTGTTGATATGAATAACCAAGAAATTGCACTTTTTTGCAATTTTATTGCAGATAAGGGGTTGCCAGAAAGAATCTGTTCCCTATAATGCGCCTCCATCGACAGGGCAAGCGGCAACGCAGAAAGCCAAGTCGGTAACCTCGAAAAGCCTTTGAAAATAAGGCTTGACTCGAGAAGGCGGTTGAGTAGAATTCCACTCCCGCAGCAACACACTGTTGCGTCGCTCTTTAACAATTTGAATCAAGCAATCTGTGTGGGCACTCACAGCATCGAACATCAAAAACAATTTTTGATTTTCAATGTCTGGTGAAGTGAC